>CAZIDB010000209.1:1163-8346 GCA_964537965.1 uncultured Melioribacter sp.
CACATTATCTTTATCCGGATAAAACCTAAATTCAATTTATGTAAATAATTGAAATCGCAATTTATTTTCTAAAGCCAGGTTAAATGTTTTTAGAATAAACTAATGATATTTCGCCTGGTACAGCAACATCCTTTCTATGTTGTAAAACCTATTTCATTAATAATAATTTCTTTGTCTGTGTAAAATTCTTAGTTGATACCTTATAAAAATAAATTCCGCTTGTGCAATTTTCAGCATTCCATGTAGTTTGATACTTACCTGCAGTTTTAACTCCATCGAACAAGGTTGTTACTCTCCTGCCAAGCATATCATAAATCTCAATGTTTACTTTTGCTTCTTCAGGAATTGAATAGCTGATAGTTGTAGTTGGATTAAAAGGATTTGGATATGCATTATCTAAAGAGTAAGTAACCGGTGCAAGAGTAACGGTTCCTTCAATCCCTGTTGTATTGTTATAAACAGAAACTACCGCCCTTATAAAAAATGTGCCTTCGGATACATGCCAGTCAAGATAACCATCAAGGTTAGTATAAATTAAATTCAGTCCGTTTGAGGATGTTGTATCCCAACCGATGGCAGGAGTATTGTACCTGTCAGAAAACATTCCTGCAAAGAAATCACTGTTCAATGTTACATCATACGAACTCAGGTCAACGTAATTCCATCCTGTATTGCCTGGTGTGTAATACAAATAATCGTTTGGAATAAATGAGCCGTAATAATCCGAACCAGCCACCCAGAAAGAGCCGTCGTTTCCGTCTCCCGGAATAACATCAAGGCTGTAGAGATAGAACCAGAATCCTTTTAGTTTAGCAGGCGCTGCGGGCAACCTGAAAAGGCAGGCAATGCCTTCTGCAAAATCTGTTGCAATAGAATAAAGCCCATATTCAGGTTCACCATCATCATAAGACAGTTCAAGATTTATTAATCCTTCGCCACCAACAATATCAGAAGTTAATTCATATTCAGAATTGCTGACCTCGTAAGGCATAACAATAATATAATATTCACCGGCAGGCTGGTTTGTTCTGCTAATATATTCATTAGTATTCCCATATGAATATGATGAGTCCACTTTATAGTAACTACCACCTTCTTTAACAACTAATAATAAATCAAAATCGGCAGGAACATTTAAGCTGATATTGATATTAAAATTTGATCCGGTTGTAAATTTATAAATATCGAAATCATTTTTATCCTGAATATATCCTTTGTAAGTAAATCCTGAAGTTACAGGTCCGTAAGCCTGAACGAATTCATCATTCGGTTCATACGGATCATAGGAAGTTGTATTTTCACCCTCATTAAAATATGCAAGTAAAAATTCGTCCCATTTAGTATCCTTTGGAAAATCTATGTTTAGCAAATTGTTAGAGTACTTAGGATCAAAATCAGATTTCAATGGGAAATAAATTGCAATTCCCTTTGCGCCGGGATGCCCTTCCTCTGTAAAGTTTGATATTACAAATTCGTTGATTGATTGCTTCAGATTATTAGCTTTAGAAGTAATATTTGCGTCACCTGCTGCGTTGCTTAATCTGTCTGCAAAATCAAAAAGATCAAGACTTGTCCGGTTGTAGAAGTAATCGATGTCCATATAAATATTACCAAGAGTTGTCCATGGTTTAACATTTATTAGTTCTTCACTTAACTGATCAATCTTAACGATCACATCCGAAAGTTTGGACATATCCAACGAAGAAAATGTCTGTGTCTTATCACTATAGTTTGTATAGTAATTCTGAAACGCACTGACAATTACACTACTTAAAGTAGCGGCAGACATATTTGCGTCATTTACAAGCTGGTTAAGGAAAGTATTATAAAGCCAGCCTTCTCCGGGTTCTGTCTCTTCTGAAGCAACCATAAAATCAACTTTATTCCTAACCTCATAGGCATTTTCAATCATAGCCATAAGACAAGCATCGAAACCTAAAATATTTATCCTCACTCCCAGCGCATTCAACGCTTTTCCAACTTCATCAGAACTAAGATAATCACCATCTGTATCATCGTAACAAACATCTTTGGTCATGCCAAATCCTGATGAAAACGGATTTGTAAAATTAGGTTCTTTTGCTCCGTCAGGAATTCCTCTGCCAACAATATCAGATATACTTCCAATATGATTCAATCCTGGTACATTTATTTTTTTCAATCCGGATTTGTTTCCCTTTAAAGCTTTCCATCCGCCACCGTGATCCCACAAAACCAGGCAATAATTTTGTGCGGGATAGTTGGAAGCGCTCCAGTTTACAAAATCAATTAGGTTTTGCGGATCTCCCATATTAATTTCACCAAGGTTTTGTAAAACCGCAGAAGATATGTTTTGCTGGTCATTATCTTTTGTAATTCTAAATCTTCGAGTATCAGTCCAATCTCCGTTTGTAGCATCTTCTCCGGGAACCCGGTCAAACTGCACCAATATATTTACGTCGCTTGTAGAGCCTATCATTTCCATCTCATTTATATCAGAAATACCTTGGTCTTCCAGGTTATTATCGCCATCAACATAAACCATAATAGTCCATTTTGCCTGCTGTGCATAAACTAGCGAAGCAGAAGCGCAAAGGAATATGATAAATAAGTAAAGTAATTTTGTTTTCATTTATGTTGCCCTCTTTTAATTAAGTATTTTAATTTCAGAAAATTCAAGATAAACTTTATCATCTTTAATTCTAACAATTGAAGTAAGTAATGCTTTAATACCATCTTTTGGTAATTCAAATAAATTAATTTCCTTTGGTTGACCACCTGTTACATACAAACAATAACCACCTTCACTTGCAATCCAATCACTTCTGTTTAGTGTTTTAGTTACAGCATTATCATGAAAAATGCAGTCTTTACCAGACCAACCTTTAATAATAATATCATTAGAGATTTTTACTCCGTCATATAAAGAAGGATTTTCACATATATCAAAGAACGTTGGCTTTTCTTTGATTACTTTTTCCGTTGAACAGGAAATGAATAAACAAAGTAATAGAACCGGAATAATTATTTTTCCCATTGACTAATAACCTCTTTTAAAATGTACATTAAAGTTAAGAAACAACTTTTCCCGAGTATCCTTATTTAGAAATTTGCGACTAAAGAAACAATAATGATCTCTTAACCAGTAACTATGGAAAATATGATATGATTACAAAAGATGTAACTTGAAGTAACATAAAAATAATTTCAGTTAGAATCAAAAGAATTTTAAATGATGTGACATGAAATTTTGATTAAATGAAGGTTATGGGTATACCAATCAAATCGAATCAACTAAAACAAAATACATTTTAGTGGGTTATTATCGTAATTAAAATTCGTAAATTGCATTCGGAAATTAAATGCACTTTGATTATAAATAAAAATTAAATTTATCTGAAATAACTGCATTAAAAAAAATTATTTCTAATGATTATTAGAATTTGAAATTCCAGGAGCTAATTTATGAAATCACCTTATGTACTCCTCCGTAACTTACTGATGTTTGGATTTGTTTTTATTCTTATCACCATGACAAATGCCGGAACCCGCTACAAAGATATAGTTTTTCCATCAGCTACAATTACAAGAAATCTTCAATTTGGAAGTAACATAGTAATTAATGGTACAACTACCTCTTTGTATTTGGATTTTTTTGAACCTGCCGGTGATACTCTGAAACTTAGGCCACTTGTTATCTTTATCCACGGTGGTAGTTTAATAAGCGGTAATAAAGGTGAGTTAGAAACATTTTGCACAGACTTTGCAAAACGTGGTTATGTTGCCGCTACAATTGATTACAGACTTGGAATTGAGAATCCAAAAGGCGTAAAGACAATTCTTGAAGCACTGCTGCGTGGTGTTCAGGATGCTAAGGCTGCTGTACGTTTTTTCCGTTCAAAAGCAGATGATTATAAAATTGACACTTCAAAAATTTTCCTTGAAGGTTCATCCGCAGGTTCAATGATTGCATTACACTATGCCTATCTGAACCAGGATGAAATTCCGCCGGACATAGACCAGACTAAGTGGGGAGATATTGAAGGAACAAGCGGAAATCCCGGGTACTTATCTTCTATTAAAGGAATATTAAATTATTGCGGGGCTATAATTGATCCAGCATGGATTAATGAAAATATACCGGTTGGTAATTTCCATGGTTTACTTGATCCGGTTGTACCACCAATTGACGGAATATCAACCGACTTTGGTATCAGGATGTACGGTGGGGTAACAGTGTCAAGGATTGCTACTCAACTTGGAATATATAACCAGGGAGCTTTTTTTCCGCAGATGGCTCACGGTGGGAATGAAGACAGTCTGCGTTTATTCAGCTCTAATTTCCTTTATACATTATTAGTCCTTTCAGCTTCAGCGCCTCAGGATTTTACTTCATTTGAGCTATCTGAAAAATCAATTAAAGTTTTCCGTTATGATACTTACACATTTACAACAAACGCACTTGATAAATCCGGTAACAGAATTATATTGCCGGCATCAATTGTTGAGTATACCTGCGATAGCAGAATCGGTACTATTGAATCTTCAGGTGTATTTACACCAACTGACCATGCTGATAGCGGCTATGTTTATGCAAAGTTAAACAATGTAACAGTGTCTTGCTTTGTAAAGGTATATGATCTTAAGTACTTTGTTATAAAACCAGAATATGCGGTTACAGATACTGTAAAATCACTTCAATTAAGTATTGATACTTTTAATTCTGATTCCGTTAAGCTTGACCTGGCAATTACAAAATTCACATTGACTTCAACTGATCCTAACATTGGAACTATAGATTCGACCGGATTATTTAAAGGAAAAACTACCGGCACAACAAATATAATTGCCGCCTGTAGCAACTACAGGGATACCTGCACAATAAGCGTTGAAAGTGCAAGCGGTATCATCAGCTTTGATGAACTTGAGAGCATAAACGGCTGGACTTTTACAAACAGTAACCTTGATTCACTTACTGTTACACTTGTTACTGATCAGAAATCGATTGGCGAGGCATCTTTTAAAATAGATTATAAGCTTACATATGATTCACAGAAATCTCCTTATATGATTTACCTGAATAAGGATATACCTGTTTACGGAATTCCTGATTCAATTTACCTTGATGTGAAATCCGACGGACGCAGACATAAACTGTATTACCGTTTTACGGATATTAATTCCGGCATCTTTAAAGCATCAGGTAAAAAATATTTAAACGATACTTTAAAGTTCGATAAAATAAACACACCGATGACAACCGGACTTGTTCAGGTATCCGGTAGTTCTTCATTAAATTACCCGTTAACTTTTAACAGGATTGAAATACAAATTGCACCGGACCAGGTACAAGGTAAAATCACATCGGGAACAATTTATATTGATAACTTGAGGTTGAAATACCCTGGCAGCACAACAGGTGTTGAAAGAGAATCATCTTTACCTGGAATGTTCAGACTTGAACAAAACTATCCGAATCCTTTTAACCCAAGGACAAAAATAAATTATTCATTACCGGATTATTCTTTCGTCACTTTAAAAATATTTAATGTTCTTGGTGAAGAGGTGGGAGTTTTAATAAATGAATATAAAGAACCCGGCAATTACTCCCTTAGCTTTGATGCAAGCAGCTTAACCAGCGGAGTTTATATTTATTCTCTTGAAACAGGAGCTATGACAATTAACAGGAAAATGCTATTGATAAAATAGTCTTAACAAAGTAATCGTAAATAGTAGTATGATTCATTTTGTGAATAAGTAATGCAAAAGAAGCTGTTTAAAAAGTAGTATAATGTTTATTGCCAGGATTTAAACACCGATGCAATATTTGAATTAACGATATAAAAATTAGATTACTTCACTTCGCTTGTGAAAAAAATATTTTACTTTATAATCAGCTTTACAAAGCAATCAATCCAATGGTTTTCCTATAGGATATCATTGGATTGATAGATTGTCCTGGAAATCGATTACGAATTCTCAAAAAGCTATCTTTATTATTTGCACTATCTTCCATAAGCTGAGTCTATCAGTAGTTAAAAAAAAATCAAATGCCTCTGTTATTTAAAAGAAATCGGAAACAGTTTTCATTTTCTCACCTACTCATCTTTCATTTGATGATTAATGAAATCGTGGTCAAGTTGTTCATAAAGTTCTTATACATTTACGCTAATTACTAATCGCCTTTTATTTCATACATTATATTTTTCTACCAGGCATATCCAATATCAAACCTTAATAAAGGTGCTGTCCCATTCAATTTATCGAAATCATCATCATCGGTATTTTTACCGGAAAAGAAGTAATAATCTATACCAACGCCAAGCCCAATAGCAAACTGATCACCCGGGAACCATTGCCAGCCAACCAGACCTCCGATGGAAGTAATAGAGAAAGATCCGTTATCATCACCACCAGACAGATTATTGTATGAAATATTCGGAGCGATATAGAATCCTCTTAAGTTAATTCCGTTTGGATAAAATCTTACTTCTGAATTTATTCCAAATCCGGTAATTCCTGAAACAGTTGGTACTTGAATTCCTCCACCAATAACCGTCCCATCATTTATTTTATGGAAGTAAGAGATATTATAAAACAATAAAAATTTCAGGGGATTAATAATTATCATATTACTCCTCGTTGTAATATCTTCGGTTCTGGAAATAATAAGCGATTCGGCATAAATTGTATCGCCTGATTCAGGATCAATGGTCCATCTCTTTTCATCTGTACGATCTTGTCCAAAAGTTGAGAACAATATTGCACAACCCATAAAAAAAGCCAGTAAAAAAGTTTTCATTGTTTACTCCCAATTGTTATTTATAAAAAATATTTGCGGAGTAATAAAACAATTGGCATGCCACTATTTAATAATGGTTAAACGGTTGAGACAAGAGTCAAGCGGTTAACAATATTCAAGTCCTGGTTACTTCTGCCTGAACAAATCCATAATACTATACAGCATATGTATCTTTTATAGTACAAGAAAAATAATATTGGAGAAACTATTTACTTAGACACCAGATAAAACTAAAAAAGTATCAGATATGTTTTTATACTGCTAAGGTTTAATTAATTGCCCAGACATTTGATCATAGACTTATTATAATTCTATGAGGTTATTACGATAAGTCCAATTAAAATCACCTTATTCAATAACCCGATAATAAATGGTGGCAGAGTTCTCAGAATTTATCAGGAA
>CAZIDB010000210.1:0-8304 GCA_964537965.1 uncultured Melioribacter sp.
CAGTTTCAATTAAGCACGTCGAACTACAGATAGTTGAGAGAGGATGGAAAGAAGGATGGATTAAACCGGAAATTCAAAATAATAAATCAGGTAAAAGAATTGCGGTGGTTGGTTCAGGTCCGAGCGGATTAGCTGCTGCACAGCAGTTAGCGAGATTTGGCCATGAAGTTGTAGTATTCGAGAAGAGTGATAGGATTGGTGGATTACTCCGTTATGGCATTCCGGATTTTAAACTAGAAAAGAAAATTATTGAAAGACGTCTGGATCAGATGGAAAAGGAAGGTGTGATTTTTGAAACAGGTGTAAATGTAGGTGTTGATATTTCTGCAAGATACCTTAACAGAACATTTGATGCCGTTGTTGTTGCAGCAGGATCAACAATTCCAAGAGACATAAAAATTCCGGGCAGGGGTTTAAATGGAATTCATTTTGCAATGCAATATTTAACACAGCAAAATAAAATTAATGCCGGTGATGAAATTCCAGATGATGAAAGAATTTCTGCAAAGGATAAAAATGTGATTGTAATTGGAGGAGGAGATACCGGTTCTGATTGTGTTGGAACTGCAAACAGGCAGGGTGCTAAATCTGTTACACAGGTTGAGATTCTACCTAAACCTGCAGATGAAAGAATGTCTTATAATCCATGGCCATACTGGCCTTTAATACTTCATACTTCTTCATCGCATATGGAAGGATGTGAAAGAAACTGGAGCCTTTCTGCAAAACAGTTTGAAGGCGATGGGAATGAGGTTAATAAAATTATTTTCAATAAACTTGAATGGACCGAACCTGATTCAAAGGGAAACAGAAATTTGAACGAAATACCAAACTCTGAGTTTTCAATGAAAGCTGATTTAGTGTTACTTGCTATGGGATTTGTTCATGTTGAGCATGGCCCGCTTATTAAAGATTTAGGTTTACTTTTAGATGATAGGGGAAATATTAAGACCGACAATAATTTTATGAGTTCTGCCAAAGGTTTTTTTGCTGCAGGGGATACAATCCTCGGTGCATCATTAGTGGTTAAGGCAATTAAATCCGGAAGAGACGTAGCTGAGAAAGTGAATCAATATCTTTCGTAATTAATAAATGAAGCAATTTGCCAAGCTAATATTTACCTGGTTTATTCATTTGAATTACATTCAAAGATTTGTTCTGATCAATTTTCAATTAGCATTTCTCCTGTGATTAAGCCAGAATAAAATTTGAATTCATTATGGATTAATAATTAAAATTGCTCTATTATTGTAAAAGATTTAAGGAAATAAATTGTAGAAAAGGTTTATAACCTATAATTGTAAGAAGTATTTGGATGAGATTATTTCTGAAAATCTTTAAAAATCTTTAGAATAATTTCTGGATTTGATACTATGATTTTAAATTTCTTTTCTGCATAGACCAGGGAAGGTTGGGAGGAAGGGGTCTGAATTATGTATTCACACAGAATATTTATAACCTTACTATTATTTGCCTCATCGTTCAATTTAAATACAAATGCCCAGCAGTTTGTTGTTAAAAATTATAATCTTGAAGAAGGATTAGAATCAAATATTGTCCATGATGCATTACAGGATGAGAATGGAAATATCTGGTTTGCAACCGAGTCTGGGATTTCAGTATATAATGCAAAAAACTGGAAGAATTATAGTATTGACGAAGGATTACCTGAGAACGAATATCTTTCGCTTAAACAAGATAGAGAAAATATTATATGGGCAATCCCGTATAACAGCATGAATCCGATTGCCTATTTTAAAAACAATCAGTGGTTAAGTTTTAACAAGTTCTCAAATAACCAAATTGACAAATACCTCTTTACAGCTTTCGATATTTTTTATGAGAACAATAAAAAAATACTTTGTTTTGGAACAGGCAATGGTTTACTTCTTAACGAAGGTGAAAATGTAAAAAAAATAACATGGCAGGATGGCCTACCGGATAATAAAATAAACGGACTTAGTAAATCAAATGATCAGCTTTTTATTTGTACCGATAACGGTTTAGCTTATTATTCAAAAGGATTAATTAGGAATCTTCAACTTAACATTCCGTCCAAAAGAATACTAGCTTCATACGTCTCAGATAAAAGTAATACTGTTATATGGTTATTGGGCGACAACTGGATTGGCAGACTTGTTAACCTTAAACTTGAAGTTATCTACAAAAATAATGAGAAGATTTTCAACCATCAGAATAAAAGGCATAGCTTTATAATTTTCGACGGAGTTGAACGAATTTTCTGCGGTAATGAATTTGAAATGTATTATTATGATTTAAAAAAGAAACAACTCTATAATATTAACCAGGAAAACGGATTTACAACAACCGGAAGTTCAAAAGTTCTTCTCGATTCCGAATCTAATCTATGGTTCTGTACTTACAGGGGGATTGACAAAGTAAGCAGCCAGAGATTTCAGAATTATTTTAAATCTACCGGATTGTTTGATAACGAAGTTTCGGCAATACTTGAGGTAAGAAAAGACTTTTTAATATTCGGGCACAATAAAGGTTTAACAATACTAAAAGACGGCATTTATAAAACAATTGATTTCGATATTTATTCTGATGATCCGGTGATAAGTCGTCGGGTAATGTCTTTATACATGGATAAAAAAAATAATATCTGGATCGCTGCTTCTAATCTAGGAATTGGAAAGCTCGTTAAAGAAAAAATAATATGGATCAGGCAAAATAAATCTCTCTCAATTAATACAATTTTTGAGGACAACAATAACAATCTACTTGTCGGAACAAATGATGGTATTTATAAGTTGTACCAAAACGAATTATTACCGGTTGCATCACGGAATGCCGGGGTAAGTTATGTAAGGCAGCTTTACCTAGACAATTCAAATATTCTTTATGCAACTATGCCGTTCGGAATTGTAAAATTTTCGAACGGTAAAATTGAATTGTTCGACGCAACAAAACTTAATTCAGCAGAAAATATTTATGAGATATGCAGTTATAATTCTGATTTATTATTAGGTACTAATAATGGATTATTTATTCTGGATAAAAATAATTCGGTAAAAAAGTTTATTCAGAATAACTTTTGGATTGATAAAAAAGTATTTACAATTAAACGCGGTAATAATAATTCTCTCTGGTTCGGTACCAATGATGGAATTATCAATTGGAATGGTTCTCAATTCAATCACTTTAATCTTGTTAATGGTTTAGCAGGAAGGGAAGTAAACAGGTCTACTATTATAAATGATTCTTATGGTAATTTGTGGATTGGTACAGACAGAGGTGCCTCCTGCTACTATCCTGAATATGAACGAAAAGAAAACATTGCTGAAGTAATAATAGAGAATATTCAGGGACCTAAGGAAAATATTCTATCTGAAAACGGAGAGATTAATTTACCATCTAACACAAATGAATTGATATTTAATTTCAGAGCGGTTTCTTATGTGAACGAAAATAATATTAATTATTTTGTAATGCTGGAAGGTTTTGATACCGAATGGATTGATAATGGATTTAGCCGTACTATAAGATATACAAACCTTAAACCGGGTGAATATAAATTCCTGGTGCGTGCAAAAAACATGAATGGCGATTTAAGCGAGATCATGTTTTCCAATAACATTGTTGTGAATAAACAATTTTATTTGCAATGGTGGTTTATGCTGACGGCTATTCTGATTCTCTCGTTTGTTATTTATTTAATTTATAACTACAGGTTCCAGATAAAATACAGCGGGCAATTAGAAAAAGAAGTTGAACTAAGGACAGAAAAATTAAAGAAGTCTCAATACGAACTTGAACAGTCAAACATCGCAAAAGATAAATTCTTCTCAATCATTGCACACGATCTGAAATCACCTTTCCAGGGATTGCTTGGTTTAATAAACTTTATTTCAGCCAAATATAATGAACTGCGCGAAGAAGATATTAAAGAATACCTTCTTATAATAAAGGATGCCACCACAAAATTATTAGAGTTGATTGTTCAATTGCTTGAATGGTCGCGGATTCAGACAGGGAATATAGAATTTGTCCTAAAAGAATTTAATTTCCACGATGAGGTAATAATTCCGTCAATAGATTTATTAAAAGTTAATTCCGATGCCAAGGAAATTTCAATCATAAACAGAATTGATAAAAACCTGTTTGTAAAAGCAGATATTAATTCATATAGGATGATAGTTGATAACCTGTTATCAAACGCAATAAAATTTACAAGAGACGGTGGCGAAATAATAATTGATAAAAAAGATTCAAACGGATGTTATGAAATAAGTATTTCAGATACAGGCATTGGAATTCCACAGGAAAAGATAAATAAATTATTTCAGGTCGGAGAAAATACTTCAACAAGAGGAACTGCAGGTGAAATTGGAACCGGGCTTGGTTTAATTCTTTGTAAAGATTTACTTGAAAAGAACGGACATAAAATTTTCGTAATATCAGAATCCGGTAAAGGATCAACCTTCTATTTTACAATTGAAAAATCAAATGATGAGAACCGGGAGATCATATGAAAATCGGGCTTGTACAATATAATCCTGTGTGGGAATCAATAGAACGCAACAAAAAGAAATTGCTCGGAATGATATCATCGCTTAAAGAAGAGATTCCTTTACTTGTTTTTCCTGAAATGACTCTTACCGGTTTTACAATGCAATCATCTTTATTCGCGGAAGAATATGAAGGAGAGTCGTTTAATTTCTTTAGGGAAATTGCAAAAGAAAAAAACTGTGATGTAATTGCCGGCATTATAGTTAAATCGGAAGAGAAATATTTTAACTCATCTGTTCACATTGATAATTCCGGAAAGACAATTGTTCGTTATGATAAGATTCATCCATTTTCTCCTTCGGGTGAAGATAAATATTATACAGCAGGAAAGCAGGGAGTTATTACTGAAATAAATGATGTGAAAGCAGGGTTATCTGTTTGCTATGATCTGCGCTTCCCGGAATTATTCAGGTTCTATGCTAAAGAAAAAGTTGATCTGATTGTTACGATTGCAAACTGGCCTGTTAGCAGGATAGAACATTGGCGCACATTATTAAAAGCCAGAGCAATTGAAAATCAATGTTTTGTGGTTGGTGTTAACAGGGTTGGAACCGATCCTTTACATGAATATAACGGTTATAGCAGCATATATGATCCAACGGGAAAAAATATTTCTGAATCATTTAATGAAGAAAAAATAATAACTGCTGACATTGACATTAAACTTGTACAGGAAACAAGAACCAAACTTCCGTTTTTAAATGATATTAAGTTGATCTAACCAAAAAGCTTTTCGGAATATTTAACATTTACATACAATTTTCGATAATTGATAATAAAAATTGTAGTAGATGAATAAAGAATATAAAAACTGGTCAATAGAAAAAGGTGATTACCATCGACAAGGCGATGAAGAAAAAAGTTTCTGTTATAAAGTAATCAGGGGATTATCAAAAAATTCAGGTGTGTTAATCTTTACGATTCTTCTGGTGTTAATTTTTTACCTGGTAATTGAATACATCTTTTAATCCAAATAAGTAATAATTCTTTTCAGCAATCTTTCAAAGTGGGACTTTACCTTATTTGCAGTAGCAGTAACTTCATCGTGCGAGAGTTTTTCTGTGGAAATTCCGGCCGCATAATTTGTTATGCATGAAATCGAAGCTACTTCCATTTTAAGGCTTGATGCATAAATAGCTTCGTGGGCAGTACTCATACCAACAGCATCACCGCCAAATATCGAAGTCATTTTAATTTCGGCGGGGGTTTCATAGCTTGGTCCTTTTCCGTACCAGTAAACACCTTCCTTCAATGAAATATTCTCTTCAACTGCGGCTTGTTTAATTTTTTGTTCTAACCGGGAAGAAGGAAAATCAATTTGCTTATTTCTTATTTCAATTGATGCCAGTCCAAGTAAGTCGGTCAATTCTTTTTTTAAGAAAACAGAATTAAAACTTGTGTTAAGCATTAAATCACCGGGAATAAGGTTAGGATTAACACCACCTGCTGCATTTGTAAGTAAAATAGTTTTACATCCTAGCTGATGACCTAAAAAAACAGGTAACACACATTGATTCAATTTATATCCTTCATATAAATGAATTCTACCCTGGAAAAGTAAAATCTTAACATCCTTGTAAATTGAAAAATGGATTTTGCCTGAATGACCTGTTACTGTTGATACGGGGTAATCAGGAATATCCGCAGTTGATATTGATTTAACAGTATTAATACTTTCTGCAAAATCTCCTAAACCACTACCGAGTATAATTACAACCTGCGGAGAAAATGGTTTTTGCAATTCAAGGAATTCAAGTGTTTTTTTATATTTAAATTGCATATCAAGCATGATACTCTCTTAAATAAATGATTGTCTTTAAGTGAAAAGCTAAAACAATATTCCTCCTAATGTTGCTATCAAAAGAGTAGCAAGTGAGCCACCCAATACGGCTTTTAATCCAAGTTTAGCAATTTCGGATTTTCTTTCAGGAACAAGAGAACCGGTTCCGCCAATCTGAATCGCAATCGAACTGAAGTTGGCAAATCCACACAAAGCGTAAGTTGCCATCATAATTGTTTTAGGATTTACTATTGTTTTTAGTTCAACCATCTTACCTAAATCCAGGTAAGCAACAAATTCATTCAATACTACTTTAGTCCCAAGCAAACTTCCGAACTGAATTGAATTTTCCCACGGGACACCAATTCCATAAGCAATAAACTGAAGTATCAAACCAAGTATAAGCTGGAAATTAAGAGGCTGCCCGAAATTCTGAATAAGGTATCCGTTCAAACCGGTAATGCCTCCTAAAAACTGCAGAAGGTAATTAACTAATGCTACCAATGCAATAAAGGCAATTAGCATAGCGGCTACATTCAATGCTAAAGATAAACCATCACCTGCACCAACTGCAGCAGCTTCAATTACACCGGATGCATTTTTCTCAACTTTTATTTTAACAGTTCCTTTCGTTTCAGGATCACCTGTTTCAGGAATTAGTATTTTCCCCATTACCAAAGCGGCAGGCGCTGCCATTACACTTGCACAAAGCAGATGAGTTGCAAATAAAAGCTGTGCTTCATGCATAGGGATATTCATTGTTTTTGCAAATGAGTTACTAAGAATTTGTATATAAGCTATCATCACTCCACCTGCAATAGTAGCCATTCCTCCAATCATAATTGTAAGCAATTCGCTTTGCGTCATTCCCTTTAGAAAAGGTTTAATCATAAGCGGTGCTTCCGTTTGACCAACAAAAACTTCAGCAGAGCAGGAAAGAGATTCTGCACCGCTTGTTCCCATTACTTTAGCCATTATCCATGCCATACCTTGAACAACCTTTTGCATGATTCCAAGATAATAAAGAACAGACATAAGGCTTGCAAAAAAAATGATTGACGGTAAAACCTGGAAAGCGAAGAAGGAACCGAGACTTTCGGGATTACCGGGTGAAATTGCAAGAGCTCCGAAAACAAACTTTGCTCCTTCAGTTGAAAAATCCATAATGATTATAAAGAAACTGCTTATCCATTGAAAGAAATCTTTCGGCCAGCGTAAAGGATAAAAGAATTGGCCTAACGCATCACCTTTTATAATTAATATTGCAAGAATGAATTGCAAACCGAGTCCGCTTATCACTAAGCGCCAGTTAATCTTCTTTTTATTGTTAGAGAAAAGATAGGCGATCCCAACAATCAATACTATCCCAAGTATTCCGCGAAGAATAGAAATCCAATCCATAAAAATCCTATAATGATTAAGGTAAGTAATGACATTTTCTGCAACGGGCTTCGTAAGAATCTGCTGCACCAACTAAAACCCGTTCTTCAGATTTAATTTTTCTTTGAGTTCTATCGGCAGGATTTCCGCACTCAACGCAGATTGCCAATGTTTTGGTAATATATTCTGCAACGGCAAGCAGTTGCGGAATCGGCTCGAACGGTATTCCCCTGTAATCTAAATCGAGACCGGCAACAATAACTCTTTTACCTTCATCAGCAAGTTTGTTACAAACATCAACAAGTTCAGAAGAAAAGAATTGTGCTTCATCAATTCCAACTACCTGAGCGTCAATAGACTGTTCAAATATTTCTTTAGGTGATTCTACAAGAACAGAAGGAAGGGAAAGCTCATTATGGGAAACGATCTTGTTATCAGAATAGCGTAAATCAATATTAGGTTTAAAAATTTTTACGTTTTGTTTTGCAATCTGTGCCCGTCTTAAACGGCGGATAAGCTCTTCGGTTTTTCCGCTGAACATACATCCTGCAATAACTTCAATCCAGCCTGTATCTTTAGGCATTAAATGAGCTGAGTAATCCATAACAATA
>CAZIDB010000211.1:0-8292 GCA_964537965.1 uncultured Melioribacter sp.
GTCCTTGGTTTGAAATTATTTTCCAGCCATTCAACATTAAAACCGCTGGTAACAAAGATCAGAGAATCTTTTTCCGTAGTTGAAATCATCAGGGCATTTTTAATCATATCAAGAAAGTTAGCCCTTGTATAATCCCAGAAGTATTGCTGTTTCAGATCAAATGCAACAACGATTTTCTTGGGATATCTTAGTTTATCACTAATAAATGGTTTTGTTGTAAGCTGATAGAATTGGTTAGATGTATCCTTGTATGTCCGCAGGAATTTACCGCTTGTGGTTTCTGCAGGAAAGGAGAACCTGACATTATTGTAATAATAATTTTCTGTTGT
This sequence comes from uncultured Melioribacter sp., assembly GCA_964537965.1. Taxonomy (GTDB): domain Bacteria; phylum Bacteroidota; class Ignavibacteria; order Ignavibacteriales; family SURF-24; genus SURF-24. The sequence goes on from CAZIDB010000211.1 coordinate 330, forward strand.
ACTGGATTTCCAGAAATTCCCCTGCTTAGTCCATGTACCGTTATAGCCGGAAAAATTTAATGGTATCTTGTCAGGATTATTATAATCTATTACTAAAAATGTGGCCGGTGAATTTGTATAACAATTGTAATAGGATGATGTATAAAACTGGGAAGAGAAATCCTGTACTACCCTTTTATCATAATATATCGTACAGGGAGAAATATATTTAATAATAAACTCAACTGATTCGTTCCAGTTAACTGGGGATATTTTAAGATTATACTGCTGGTTGTAATTCCCATAATAATCCCTGCGCATGTATTGTCTTAATATAGCTCTTATGCTGTCGTCCATTCCCGGCTGATATTCATTTTCTGCTGAGGTCAAATCTATATTGGAAGCGTTCACAAAACTCTGGCTTGTTTTATTCCAGACCGCCAGATGTTTTATATAAGCATTTTGTGGCAGAGTGAATGCCCACTCAATTTCATATTTACCGTGATAAGGTTCCTGACAATAGGAGCCATCACGGTAACCATTGGCGAGTTTTATCTTCACGTCAAGAGTTGTTTCATACAGAAGCCCGTAAAGTTCTATCTTACTTTCAAGCTTTTGTGTTTGAAAGTACCACCAGGAATTAGAACCATCTACCATTCTTGCACTTACCTGCGCATTAATTTCACCTGAACAGAACAACAGGAATGGAATAAACAGTAGTAAATATTTCTTCATAGAGTTTCTCCTTTTATAAACTTTACATACCGTAGGAAATTTATGTAATATTATATTTTTTACTCGTCCCAGTCGTAAAAATAATATTATTCAACACATTTTACATACCACAGAAGTAACACAAAAAAAATGGCGATTACTTGCAAATTCTTTTTTTTTATACATACCACTACGAATTTATTTATTACTGTACGAAATTTTTACGCAGTACAATTCCGATGTTATTGAAAATGCTCCTCCGGTACTCAAATGATATTTTATTTCCCGCAACTCCATTTAAGAAAAACAAAATTCCCTGTATGATAAAAATGATTCCGAAGAAGTATGCTGCTTTATTAATTACAGTAAAGAATATCAGGTGGTAAATAATTCCAATCCATAGCCAGAAAAATGCAAGTGTTGCTGAAATAATTTTATCAGTATTTTTAATCGGTTTGAAAAGTGAATAAACACAAATGAATGCAGCCGGGTAAAAAAACAATCTGAAGCGGAAAAACACCTTGATTGTAAGATTTGAAAACATCAAGGAACTTATCAACGGTAAAAGGTAAGTTCATCTACTTAACTCAAACAGTTTTAATAGTTTTATTTTACTTATTACAATTTAGTATCTATGACTTGTTGCAGGCAAATAATGCAATCAACTGTTACGATTATATATGGACAAGAACAAAATCGTATTGATTAATTTGACCAGTGGTTTTACAATTATTTATAAAAACAGACCTATCCTAAAATCGAACGAATTAAATTTAATATTTTTTTTGTTATCAATATCCTCAAAACCATAATCATAAATAAATTCTGTAAGGATTTTAGCAAGAGATAAATTAATTTCAGCGCCCAATCCTATTTTTAATCCTGTTAAAGAATTCTTAAAATCAAAATCGGGATATTCAGCAGGGCTGTCCGATTCACTAAATTTAAAATTAACACGTGGACCCATAAGAAGATATAGACTGAAAATTTCAGATTCAATCCTGGTTTTGGCAAGAAGAGATAAATCTAGGTAATGAATTTTTCCCTTCCAGGAAAGAATATGTTGGTAATACATATTGCTTAGATTTCCTTTAAACCCCTTCTGAACGTAATTCATTTCAGTAACAAGGCTGAATACCGGCACATCAAATAATTCCGCGAATGCGCCAACATTAAATCCTACATAATCATCGCTTGTAAAAAGTTTACCTGGAACCATTTCATTTTGCTGGATGGATAAAGTTCCGCCGGCTTTAATTCCATAACCTTTTATAGTTTGCGAATATGATGAAGAGATAAAAATTATAACTGAAAGGAATATTAGTTTTTTCATAACATTATTGCCTGCTGAATTATTATGGAAAATGAACAGGTCTTTAATCCGCCGTACTTAAATTATTCTTACTTTTGTCGGGAGTAATAATGCTGCTTTCCCGAAGCAACTCCTTTGGCGAAAATCAAAGCTAATAATTTTTAACGATCTTTTTTAATTTCAGTCAAGGACATAATCTGTTTTTAACGGACTGTTATAATATGAACTTAAGAAAAGATTTTAACTAATAGAAATATTCAATCTTTTCCTAAGACCAAGTTCTATTATTCGATAAAAAGTGGATATTTGTATATCGCTTTTCCCAGCTTCTATTCTCGATATATAACTTTTCTTGGTCCCGGCTTTTTCTGCAAGTTGCTCTTGCGTCAACTTTGCTTTTGTTCTTTCCTCTCTAAGCATTTCACCTAATCTGAACGATATTGAATCAGCTTCAAATTTATCTCGACGTGCACTTCCTTTTTTTCCGTATTGTTCATCTAAATGCTCTTCAAATGTTGTTATCTTTTTCATTTTTTATCCCTTTCTGCCTTTGCTAAAAAATATTCTTTTTTTAATTTTACTCCAAGCTCCAATTCATTCTTTGGCGTTTTGTTTGTCTTTTTTACAAAACCGTTAAGCAGAATTATAAAATTACTCTCATCAAAGAAACTGATAATTCGAATATTACTTTTATTAGTTTGAACCCGAATTTCATATAAACTATCCGTCCCTTCAAGATATTTCAAAAACTTGATTGGAACTCTTTCGACGTTTCTAATCAAATCGAGAATAAAGTCAATCTTCTCTTTTGTTTTTAGATCTTGCTGCGAATAGAAGTCTAAAAAGTAATCACCAAAGAATAATATTTTTCTTTTCACGTCCACAAGATAACTAATTAGTTAACCACCTCAAAACCATTTTTTCAAAGAACAGACACTTATAACGACGTTGTCTATAGAAAAGAAAGTCAAGTAAAAATATTTTCTCCCCCGTCAGGAGTAACCCCTGACGGGACGAAAAAAAATATGGGCGAATGAAATGGGATTTGTTTAAGAATATCCAGCTTAAAATGAATTGTAAAATCTGTTTCTGGCTCAAACGTCAGATCTAAATATTTGTACAAATCTGAAATAGTATGATGTGTAATGATTTCCATATATAGTTAATTGTCTGGTTGTGAGTATGCTGTTTTAAAAATCCCGTTTAGAATCAAATAGTAATTTCATTTATTCAATCTTCTTCTTTTCTTTTCCTGTAGTAAAAGATAATTCACCTTGGTAACGACTTTTTTTCCTGTTTCTTTTTCAAGGGCTATTCTTGCGTCGCCAGCAATTTTGCCCCCCTTTTGTGCTGAATCTTTATTTTCATTAAATCCCAGTGAATTCTGCTTTCTTGCAATTTCTGTTGTAGATGCCTCACCAAGCATCGTAAATATTAATTCAAGATCAGTCATATGATCTCTCAGGTTTTCATTTCTTTTTTGTAAACCTTTATAATCTTTATATTCAGAAGGTGTTAAACCGAATGCAGCCTTGCTAATTTCAGAGGTTAAAATTGAAAACTCAATTTGTTCTTTTATCCCACGCTTTTTCCATTCATCAGTCAATTCATCTCTTACTGCAATTCCGCGTATTCTTTTCTCTATCCATTCATCGCTGTAACCTTTGGCTTTATAAATTTCCCGCATTCGTTTGGATGCAAGTTCCGGGTTTTCAATTTCTTCTAATCTTTCATATCCAACTTTTGCCAGCCATCGTTTGAAAGGTTCAGCTTTTGGAGAAGGAATAGATTGAATTAACCGCATAAGTGTTTCTGCGTCTGCAGCATCTGTTAGATAATATTTCCCATCAGATGATTCCATTTTCAGTTGTCCGATTTTTTCGGACAACTCATCATATCCCTCTGAAAGAAGCTTTTTCTTAAGATCGTTCCAATACTTCCTTGATCTTGGACTTTCAGTTAGAATTTCGATAATGTCTATTATCGAGAAGTACCATTTCTGTTCTTCTTCATTCCATACGGAACGGATTTTCTTCGATTCAAATAATTTTAAAGCGCTCATCTTAACCTCATAATAAACGTAAAAAAAATATTCTCTTTAACAAGGTAAATGTTTTTTATATATAATATTATTATTCTGCCCTAAACTTACAAGGTGTTTCCATAGGAGTTAAAACTAAAAAGCCCGGCAATTTAAGCTTCTGTGAAAGGCTTGCCAGGCTTGTTGATTCCAAAATAGCAAATTATTTCAAGGAAGCAAAAAAATATCATACGATGATGTAATAAAATTTATTACTTAAATTATTTAATAGTCTTATGGCGCATATAATACTTTTGTTTTGGCGTCAAGGACGAAAGTCCTGAGGCGATGGAAAGATCCTATGTTTAACCAAAAACAACACCTTCTTCATGAACTTTAAAATGAAAACGATGCAATGGTTTCTTTGTACCTTCATTTTCAAATATGTACCAATGACTTAAAGTTAAATCCCAGGCCCCTTTTATTTTAAATGATTCATTTAATTCTGCATCGCTGTTTTTTGATAAAGCTTTTATTGTATGATATCCATTGGAAAGATTTATTTCATATTTATACCAATTGTGCCCATCACGACATAATATTTTTTGATTTACAATTTCTTTATCATCTATATAGACAATAATCTCTAGTGGAGTAAATTTAGATGATTGGCAGGAAATGAAAAGTTTTACGTTATATATTTGCGTTTTATCAGGAATCATAAAACAACTTGAAAAAATTATAGTTACAATTAAACCAATTACATTTTTCATTTCGTTATATATATTTAAAACCTAACGGTGTGGAAACTAAAACGCTGCTGCACGGTATATGCTATCAATGTTTTTATTTTACTGATTATGTTATTTAAGAAGAACAATGAGTAAAAGACTAAATAAAACAACAATTAATAAACCAGTAAGAATGTTTACTAGTGTTCCTTTTTTGTCAGTAATCATTAAGCATATCCTTTTTCATGTTTCTTTTGCAACCGAACGTTTTTGCAAATAACCGGCAGCTCAGAACTGCTATGCTAAATTTATTAATAACTTTTACAAGTTAAAAAACCTTCATAACACAACTACGTTAAACAAGAAACTAAACACGGAACGACAAATCTAAAAACTAAAAAAAATTGCCGGGAGCAAAATAGCTGTAGCCTTAAGTCTACTATTAAGCCCCTGCCTTAAATCTCTTATTTGATGAACCATTTTCATTTTCAGCATTATTCCTGAGCTTTCTTAATAGTTTCAATCGCACCCGCTGGTTATAAGCAATTTTACTAATATTCTTATTGAAGTACAGGACTATGAGCCTTTGTTAGTAAAAGCAATTCTCTTATTCGTCTTCTAATTCCAACTTAGCATTATTAATTATGTAATCAATCTGATATTTATATTATATGTATTAAAATTTGCTGCTGAAAAGCGCCACTGTTATTTCCTTATTTCTTCAATAAATTTTTCAAACTTTTTTTCCGGCATTAATATCTGAGTTTTAAATTCACCATTATAATAAATTCCAAGCGTGCCAAATGGACTCCCTATTTGTTGCGCTTCTTTATAATTCTTAAGTTTTTTAATTTCAACGGGTATCTTTTTGTTCCTGGAAATCTCGGACAATAATCCAACCCAGTCTTCCATAAAAGGACATTGATTTGAAAAAATAAAAGTAAAGCCCTTTTTATTTGAACATATACCTTTTTTTGCCTCATCAGAAAAGGCGGGATTCTTAGCCTTTTTATTAAATTTTAATGCAAGTAATTCAAAGTATGGAGGTGCTGAATCAACTATTTCAAAATTATGCTTTAAGTAGAAATTTTTATCAGTTAAAAATGGTTGTACTTTTGTGCTGCTTACAACAACAACTCCATCCATTTTTTTTGCTTTAGCATCTTGAATACATTCATCAAGTAATTGTGTAGATAATCCTTTTCCTTTAAACTGTCCGGATACCCAAAGACAATTAATAACCATATAATTCTTACCGGAAATTGGTTTCCATACCTTTTCAATAGGCATATACTCAATAAATATTTTTCCTCTTTGATCAAATCTTTTAAATACCAATCTATCTTTAAAGCTTTCCTTCATCCATTCTTTTTTTGATTGCGCTCGGCTTTGGCTCTGTTTATCATTTCCAATAGCACAGCAAATATGCTCTTGGTTAATATTGTTTTCATCAATTGTTATTATCTTCATAAATTCTCCTCCTCTTTTATTAAGTATTTGCTAGAAATCATTTTTGGGCTCTTTTTTAATTGCACAAAATGGCTTGCCTTTAACCCGCTAATCAGAACCGGAATGCAGCTTTTCCCGAAGGAAATCCTTTTGGGGGAAAAACAAAGCCAGCTTGTCCGCCATCTTTTTGATGGATATTTTGTTTACTAATTTATTTATCAGAACACTCGTCCGCCTTTTCAAGTTGTTGCATAACTTGATAGTTACGCATCCCGAGCGAAGTCGAGGGATGATTTTAATTCGTTTTCGTGGTTCGACTACGCTCACCACGATAAAATATGTTTTTCTGCAACAGCCTGCTTTTACGGAATGTTCAAAGCTCTACTTACCTTTTTAACCAAACCAGATAACCCGAACCAATGCCGCAATGTTTAATAGTCTACCCCGCAATGCGGGGCAGTCGCTTTTATTTGCTGTTATATGGCATCTATCATTTTGAACAATTTTATTTATATTTTGCAATCATTACTGAAAACAGCATGTCATAATTCAATTTATCGGCTCCTTTAATTAACAATCTCTGCTCTTTCAATAGTCTCATTTCATTTGTCTCTAATAATCCCTTGATATAATCAGGTGAATGTTTATATATCGGAACACCCCAAGCCGTCATTTGCTGACTATATTCTTTTGTTAAATTATCCGGGGAGATTGTGAAGCCGAATATTCCACCTTTTTGTATCAGTCTTGCAACATCTGAAAAAACATTTTTCAAATCACTGAGAAAATGGAATACACCACAACTGATTATATGATTAAAGGTATTGTCATCATAGGGGATATTATTGTTTGATAATTTATGAAGTTTTAACTCTTCAGTGAATGCTTTATTTCGACAAACGTTTAACATATCCTCTGCAATATCCAAACCGTAAACTTTCAATCCCATCTTAGAGAATTGAATTGATGCCAAACCAGTTCCTATTCCAAGATCGAGTATTTTCTCATTCGGCTTAACATATTCATAACACATTCCAAATATTACATCGTGCCCATAACTATCATATTCTTTTACTTGCTCATCATATTGATTTGCTATTTCTTTATAATCATATTCATTCATATTACTTTCCTCTCAATTTATGTTTGCCATATAACGACGTTGTTTTTAAGTTTACCAGCCGAAAGCAGTGCCACCGCCCAGAACTGCAATGATGAATCGAAGAGCTAACGCCAATAATTTTTAACTATCTTATTTAATAGAACAAACTTTATTGCTTACTCAGCTTTGCAACCAAACCCAATTACTTTTCAAACGCTACTCTGAAAAGAAGCGATCGGGCTGAGTTGCGGGTTAGGCAAAGCTCTTATAAATGTTAGTAACCAATAGTAATCAAAGCTAATCCTTCTGAAAATTTTCTTGCTTTTATATATGTTTGATTATTTAGTCTTTCACCGATTTTATTAACATAAATATATCTATCATTATATAATCGTATACGAGAAATTCCTTCGGAAAAAGAACTTTGTGCATTTTCGTCAGAGTTCAAAAAACCATAATCGTAATTCGGTGTGTCATATTTTATTCTAAATTTAACTTTACCCTTTATATCAATGTAGTACCAATCAGTATTTGTCTCTACCCTTGCTAAGCCTTCCGAAAATTTTAACGCATTCTCAAATTCGGGTTTGATTACTATTCTACCGGTTTTATCTATATAACCATATGGATCATACGGAAAACCTACATCCTGAATT
>CAZIDB010000212.1:0-8200 GCA_964537965.1 uncultured Melioribacter sp.
TTTATAATTGGTATAGCAGATAGAATGATCGAAAATTGGATTTTAGCTGATAAAATAAATGTTAGTAAATATGCGAAAGTTAATTTTGATCAAATCCCAGATGTCGAAGGAGAAAATGGTAAAAGTAAAATTAGAAAATTAATAAAAGATTATCATGAAACGACAGTGGGAGTTGAGTTATTAAAAAAATCTAATCCACAACGGATGTTTTCAAGTGAATCGTTTAAAACCTTTTTTTCTTCAATTAACAATAGAATTGATTGTTGGTGGATGAATAAAAACATTGACGATTAAAAGTTCTAATGGATTACATAAATTATTGCACTTAGATACTTTAATGAAATATTTTGTTAAGAACTTTATTCAAGCAGTCAAGATTCAAACCTCGATAGATAAATGAATTTTAATTTGAGGTGTTTATGAAAAATATTATTGCCATTCTGATTTTATCACTATTAATCCTTGGTTGCAGCAAGGATTCAAATACAACAGATAATAATATAAATGACATATCAGGAAACGATAAACCAAATACTGCACACTTCAATTTTGCAACTGTAGAAAAACAGGCAAATACGTTGGACAGCAATTCAAGACTCAAATCCATTTATGCCGAAAATGTTAAGATTGATGGGACAGCAGATTCCTGGATTTTCAAATATAGCTCAGTAAATATTGGTATTAATACATCCAAATATTTTTACTTCAGATCATTTGACAAGACAGTAAAATGTGACAGCATAATTGAAAGAGAAACAACAGTTGGAGACGCATACATTTCAGAAACCTGGTTTAACAGCGATAAGGCGATTTCAATTGCCGAAAATAACGGCGGGAAAAATTTTAGAGAGGAAAATCCGGACAATGCAATATCTGCCTCGTTAAGTCAGGCAGCAATTTACAATGCTTCTCCAACATGGTATATACAATATTCATCGAAAATCAACAAAGAGAAACATTTCAGAATAAGAGTAAATGCAGTTAACGGGAGCTTCATATTATTCTAATAACCTATAAACTACAGTTTGTTATTTACGATAATATTCTAAATATCTTTTAAGGGAGTTTGAATGAAAAAATTGTCGATTGCGCTTCTTGGTTCATTTCTCTTATATCTGGTTTTCAACTATGTTTTTATCAGCAAATCTAAAAATGTAGAAGAATCATTGCATGCTGAATATGGCATTTATGAAGCTAATAAAGCCCGCATTTTAAACACACAGGCAATGCAGGATGCTTTTGATTTCAGCTCTACTCTTACTATTAAAAATGATACTAAAACTGAAGTGATGGTTAAAGTAGTCCTTTCAAAAGATAATTCCGATTATATGATTTTCCTTCTTTCTCCGGACACACAGGAATCGACTCAAATAAAACCTGAAAATTATTACCTGAAACTGAGGTACTATGATGCAAAGAAATTCTCTTTTTCCAAAGGTGATGAGTTTAATATTAACGATGGTGACCGGATAACTATAACTCTTGAAAAAGTAATATTTGGCAATTATGGTACAAGCGGAATATCAGGTTCTGAGTTCTAACCATAAAAGATTATTTTAAGGACAAATATTAGTTTATTGGCTTTTCAATATTTTTTGGTGCGGTTATTTCAGTTATTTCTTCCCTATTCTTTACTTGTAACATTTTATTCTGGAGACGCCTGGAAGAAATAGAGTTAGAAAAAAGATTTTCCGGTTACAAACATTATAAGAGAAACACGTATTTCTGAAAAGAAGAATTAAAGATTACTAATTTGTCCATGCATTTGTTTTTAACATTTAAGGTTTTAAAAGATGTATCACGCTCTAATCATAATTGTGCTCTTACTCTTAGTTATTCTTTTTAAACAAGGCTATACACCTAAAATTAAAATACATGGTGAAGTACAAGAAGAAAAATGTATTGCAGAGCTAACTAAAATTAAACTTGGAGGTTCAGAACAATGGATTTTAATTCGTTCTGAAAACATTGATAATCCTATAATTCTTTTTGTACATGGTGGACCCGGCACTTCACAATTAACACTTATCAGAAAGAATACACAAGAGTTAGAGAAATATTTTACTGTAGTTAACTGGGATCAGCGTGGTGCCGGCAAGTCATATAATGCTATTAAAGATAAAAGCAGGATGAACCTTGAGCAGTTTGTATCTGATGTAAACGAATTAAGTGAAAAGCTTTTAAAACGCTTCAATAAAGGAAAGTTAATTTTGGTTGGTCATTCCTGGGGAAGCGCAATAAGTATGTTTGCCGTATCTCAGCAACCAGAACTTTATAGTGCTTACATTGGAATTGGTCAGATATCCAATGTTTTGCAAAGCGAGAAAATATCATATGAGTGGACTCTTCAGCAAGCAAGCAAAGCAAATGATGCAAGCTCAGTAAAAAAACTAACAGAGATGGGAAATCCACCTTATACAGGCGACTGGTTAAGGAAATTCTTAACTCAACGCAGAATACTTGGTAAGTATGGAGGAGAATTTTACGGTAGTAAGATTGGTGCATTCGGAGTTGTAATAAAGAATCTAATTTTCTCTGCTGAATATATTCTTATAGATTGGATAGATTTTTTTAGGGGAATAATGGAATCGGTTAAGTTACTTACCCCTGAATTATTGAAAGTTAATTTATTCGAACAAGTACCGGAATTAAAGGTACCAGTATGGTTTATGCTTGGAAGACATGATTACGAAGTACCATCAGTTTTATCGGCAAAATATTTCGATGCTCTTCAAGCGCCTGAGAAAACTTTATTCTGGTTTGAGAATTCTTCTCATATGCCAAATACAGAAGAGAGAGAACTATTTAACCGGATATTAATTGACAAAGTTTTACCATATGCAAAGGACATTTCATAATTGTAAAAGATAACGGGCTAATGTGTAGATAAGAATATTTCTGATAATCATTTCTCTTTTTATTAATACATTCAATTAAAATAATTTACAATTCATCTTACGGAGAAATTATGAAAAAGGTCTTTTGCATTATTTTTATTATGACTTTGGTTTTAAACATTGAAGCACAAAATCAAAACGAAAGAAAACTTTTTTCACTCGACGGAAATGATATTGGTGGTTACCTTGGATTTAATGGAAGAATTACTACAGTTAATTCATTAACAGCCGGGTTAATTGATTTAAGAATTGCGGTAGTTGTGAATAAAAAATGGGCATTTGGTTTTAACACATCCGGGTTATTAAATGATCGTCATCTAAATACTCTGGTAAAAGATGATATTTACCACTTAATGGGAAGTTACAAGGGATTATTTATTGAAAGAATATTTGATATAAACGAAGATTTCCGTTATTCATTTTCATTTATGATTGGTCAGGGAAATGTTAGATATGAATATTGCCGCTCTGTTATTGCAGATAAAAAATGGTATGAAGAAATAATTGATCAGACAGATTTTTATATTATACAACCAACATTTGATATCTATTATAATCTCTTTGATAATTTCTGGTTTGGTCTTAATGCCGGTTTTAATCTTACCACAAGCATACGAATGATGGAAACTGATGAAGCTCTTTTAAATAAAGCCAATGGCGGATTGTCATTAAAGTACGGTTTATTTTAAGTTGCATTGTCAGAGCTTGTATTGTAATTTTCAAATGTATTTTAAAACCATTGCATTCAGTTGAAGATAGTTTTTGACAAATAAAAAAAACGGAGTTTATAATGGATATTGAGATTTTTACACTTTGCGATTTTGCCCAGGATATGAATGGTAAACTAACAATAGTCGGCACATTCGATACATTGTATGCTACCAAATTACCTGCCCAGCATCCTAATTGTCATCTTGCTGCACGAATCAGATTTTATAACGGCGAACAAGGTAAAGTACCATTTGGTATCAGGATCACTTCACCCGATGGAGAAGATCTAATTAAACCTGTCGGTGCAGAATTCTATGTTCCTATGAATCCCGGTGCCGATTCCTCCACTCAAAATATCTGTCTTGGAATTGGAGGTTTACCAATTAAAGTTTATGGTAAGCATATAATAACATTATCAATTAATGGTCAGGATTTAAAAACATTGCCGATGTTTGTAGCAAAGCCACCTCAGGCAAACGCTTAAAGTCTGTAATTATTTTAAGGATTTAATACAGATCTAAAATAAGCTGTCCTTTGAGTTAAGGTTTCAAAACTTTAATAAAGATATTGTCATTAAATTAAAATAGATGATTTCACAAAGTATCAAAGGAGAAACCGGCGATGCAAAGAAAATTAAGGTTTAATAAATTCCTACTCTTGTTGTATTTTTCATCTCTGCCGTTGTTCTGCTGGCTTTTATGTTTGAACGATCTGCTTTTATCACAACAAACAAATAATTTAGCAGACAAAGACTATAAAAATAAAATACTCAATACAATTGATAGTCTGGTTGAAGCAAAATATGTACTGCCGGATAAAGCAAAAGAATATGCAACTAAATTCAGGCAAAAGATTGAACAAGGAATATATAATACTTTTACAGAGCCAAAAGAATTTGCCCGGAAGGTTACGGATGATCTTATTGTTATTGTAAAGGACAAGCATTTCAATTTTCGTGTAATCGAGTCAAGTGAAATAGGAGAAAAGCCGGAGAGTGCACTTCATCATCCGGTACGCTATTATCATTTAGGAATTAAAGAGAATCTGGGATTTATTAAACTTGAATGGATAGAAGGAAATATCGGATATCTTAAAATTATTCGCTTTAATAATTTTAACGATGTTAAGGACAGAATAGTTGCAGCAATAAAATTCATGGAAAATGCCGATGCAATTATCATTGATATCCGAGACAATGGTGGTGGTTCCGGAGATATACTTAGCAGCTACTTCCTCAAATATCCCACTCAGTTAACCGGCTGGTACTCCCGTGAAGATGATTTCCTTACAGAATTCTGGACAATAAAGGATATAGATATCGAACCAATGACAGATGTTCCCCTGTTTCTGTTAACTAGCGACAAAACATTTTCTGCTTCAGAATCATTTGCCTACGATATGAAAGTAAACAAAAGATCTGTCCTTGTAGGTGATACTACAAAAGGAGGAGCAAATTCTGTTGACTTGTTTCAGATAGACAATCAGTTTGAAATCTATATCCCTACTGCAAGAGCAATAAATCCTGTAACCGGAAGTAACTGGGAAGGTATAGGTGTTATCCCGGATATATCCGTTCCTTCTGAAACTGCATTAGACACTGCAATTGTCCTGGCAAGAATTGCCGGAGAAAAATATGCAAATCTGAAAGAAGTAAAACTAAAAACTGCCGTAGATGAAATGCAGAGTCATCTGGATAATGCAGAAAGACTTTACAATAATGCAAAAATTAAAGAAGCAGAAGTTGAACTTGACTCAGTGTTTCAAATTGGAAGTTCAAATAAACTTATAAATGAATTTTTTATTAATGTCCTTGCATACCATTATCTTTCCCAAAATATCGAGTTAATACTCTATGCAATACTTAAAAAGAATATTGAGCTATTTCCTAAATCATTCTCCGCTTATGAAACACTTGCTTATACTTATTATAAATTTGGTAAAACAGAACTCGCCATTGATAATTTTAGAAAAGTGTTAGATTTAGCTCCGTATAACCCTAACGCATTAAAAATGATTGAAAGACTAAAGGGTAAATAAATAGAAGGTAGCGAAAATGATTTCTCAAATGTTTTTCTATATAGCTAGCTCAATAACCATTATCTGGGGAATTGCTCACTTGTTCCCTACTAAAACTATTGTTAAAGGTTTTGGTGAAATCAGTACTGATAATAAAAATTTTATCATAATGGAATGGTTAGCAGAAAGTGTCTCGCTGGTTTTTATTGGCATTATTATCACTGGTGTTACTCTAATTGATATGACGAGCAGAGTAGCCTAATTTGTTTATATATCCTGTGTATTCATTTTAATTATACTTGCTATTGTGTCATTCTTTACAGGATTCAGAATTAATTTTCTGACATTAAATTATGTCCCTTATTGTTTTCTCTCTCTTCAATATTAACTATCTTGGGATGTATCCTCTGAAAATTTAATATAAAGGATTTTTAAGTATGATAAGCAGAATTTGGCATGGCTACACTACGCATTTAAAAGCAGATGAGTATGAAGCACTACTTAAAAGTGAGATATTCACTGGTATACAAAACCGGAATATTGCCGGATATAAAGGTATACAATTATTACGTCGTAACCTCGCAGACGAAGTTGAATTCATAACCATAATGTGGTTTGATTCTATTGATGCCGTCCGTGTTTTTGCTGGTGAAGATTATGAAACTGCTGTTGTACCTCCAAAAGCCCGGGCAATACTATCACATTTTGATGCCCGCTCTCAGCACTATGAAGTAAAAGCAGAATTGAAAGTTTAATTCGATAAATTATAAAAATTTAATTATGAAAAAAACGAATAATATAAAACGAAAGGATAATGAACCTCCTTTTGCAATATCAAAAAATGGTATGCGTTTTCATCATATAGGTATCCCAACCAATGAACCTAAACCAAATGAATATTATATAAAGGATCTTAAAGTTTTTGTCTCGGGATTTGATACTAGTGAATTTGGTATTGAATGGATGAGGTATGAAGAAGGAAGCCCGATTGCAGAAATTATCCAGAAAATTCCTCATATTGCTTTTGAAGTAGATAACTTAGATGATGCAATAATAGGCAGGCAATTGATTGGAGAAATCAGTTCTCCTTCAAAAGGCGTAAGAGTTGCAATGTTAATTGAGAATGGTGCCCCTGTAGAATTTTTAGAATTTGCCAAGGATTAATAATTGAAATTCCGTTTTGTTATGTTTATATAATTCCATAGATCCTACAAATTTCTATCTTCCGTTTACCGGTTCCACCTCTCTATTTACCGATTTTGCAAGCTGCTAATGAATCTCCGTTTAACCTTCTACGATATTTCATAGTCAAAAGGCTGAAACAAATCCTGCATTAATAAAGATCAGGATAAATCTCAATTTAATTTATTTAATTAAGAGGGTGAGTCATGAAAAAGGTAAATATAAATCCGGCAGTATTACTGTTTGTTTTTTTGTTTTCATTGTTCTCTTTTTATACGGCAGCACAATCTCAGGGAGTAAACAAATCCCCAACTTTCATTTCTGAACTGGATAGCAGCTTGTACCAAATTTACCAGGCTCAAAAATTTGTTGCCCTTGGAGCTTGCATCATAAAAAATGATGAAGTGATATGGAAAGGAAGCTACGGGTATTCTGATCTTGAAAATAAAAAGCTTCTGAAAGCCGATGATATAATCCAGATTGCATCCTTATCAAAAACCGTAACTGCTGCGGCACTAATGCAGTTGTTCGATAAAGGCTTATTTAATCTTGATGATGATATAAACAACTATATCCCGATTAAAGTCAGGAATCCTAATTTCCCTGATAAACCAATTACATTCAGAATGTTGTTAACGCATACCAGCAGTCTTGAAGACGTTTTACCAAACGGCTTAAAAGTGCCTAAAGGAGTAGAAAGACCTCACGGTGTTTCCGGTGACCCCGATATATCTCTTAATGATTTCATAAAAGAATTATTTGTTCCCGGAGGTAAATATTATTCTATAGAGTATTTCAGTACTGAAGAACCAGGTACAAAATATAGTTACTCCAACTTTTCTTTTGCACTTATTGGTTATCTCATTGAACATATTTCAAAAAAAGATTTTTCAGAATACTGCAAAGAAAATATATTCATTCCGCTTGGTATGAAAGATACAGGATGGATGCTTAGGGATGTTGATACAAACAGAGTAATATTTGGATATGGTTCTCTAACAAATGACAATATTATTGCTTATAAGAAAGTAAAACCCTTTGGTGTACCGGATTATCCTTCGGGTAATTTACGAACAACTCTTGAAGACTTTGCAAAATTCCTTTCTGCATTCATAAATAAGGGTAGTTATTATAATTATCAATTACTAAAACCGGAAACTGTTGAGCTAATGTTGGCCCCGCAAGGAATAAAAAATATACCGTCACGATCTTTTCCAATTCTTGATATAGGGTTAACCTGGCTTTTAAATGATATAGAAGGTACAACACTTTATAATATGAATGGTTTCTCCGGCAGTGGATTTACCAACGCATATTTTTCACCAAAAGAGAAAATTGGTATACTCTATTTTTTCACTGGTTTAACGATGAAAAATATGATGGGAATGCTTGAT
>CAZIDB010000213.1:0-8047 GCA_964537965.1 uncultured Melioribacter sp.
GATTTTCCACCATCATATCCGTCCTTTGCGCTGTTTATGAAAGGTAAATTAGTACATTTTACTCCAAGATATGAAATTGAAGGTAATGATCCTGAAAAAATTGCTGAAGATTTAATTGATGTCTTCAATAAATATTGTACAAGACAAGGTCCATCAATTTCTAAAGAAGATTATGCTAAGCTGGAGCATGCTAAAATGTGCGGCTCAGAAATTCCAAAGAATAATCAAAATTAATATTAACTGCGGCATAGTCTAACATCTGTGCCGCAACTTTATAGTATTGCAATATGAAATTCAGCGTACAAGAAGAATATGGTTTAAGATGTTTAATCCGGGTTGCCAAGTTTTCCAGGATAGGCAAATCATTAACTATTCCGGAGATAAGCCAGTTTGAAGGTCTTTCACAACATAACGTAGCAAAAATTTTACGGACACTCAGAATCGGTGGTTTCCTTGAAGCTTCACGCGGACAGGTTGGTGGTTATACACTTGCCAAAATACCAGATAAAATTAATTTAAGTGAAGTACTTGAATGCCTTGGAGGAAAACTTTTTGAGGAAGAAGAGTTTTGCTCAACACATGCCGGTGCAGAAAGCATTTGTACCAACACGATTGATTGTTCAGTAAGGTCTTTATGGCGAGTGGTGCAGGATTCGGTTGATACAATCCTCCGTAAATTAACATTACAGGATTTAATTAATTCTCAAAAAGATCTTGAGATAAAACTAAACAACCTAGAAGAACTTTCTTCTAATTTTCAATGACATTAACGGGACATTAAATGGGCCTTTTCTCTTTCTTAAAAAATGAACACGATTTCAATCTTGATTCACAATCATTTTCAAATAAATTCAAAGAAGATTCAAATTCAGTTTTAATTGACGTAAGAACAAAAAATGAATACAAAGGCGGACACATCCCAAAAGCAATTAGCATAGATGTCTATTCTGACTTTCATTCACAAATACATAAATTTGATAAATCTAAAACCTACCTGCTTTATTGTCATTCAGGAAGCCTAAGCTATTCAGCACTTAAGTATATGAAGAGCAGTGGATTTGATAATGTCTACCATCTTGAAGGCGGAATAGAATACTGGAACGGTGAAATAACCAGGTAATTATTTTAATGAGAGAAAATTGTTTTGTGGAATTTGTTTTATGGGTTACTGATTAATTTAATCCAACCTTACTCTTATTCCTAACTGAGTAAGTCCATGATAAAATTCTATTCGATTAAGAAGATTGTCTACATTTCCTTCTCTCTGCTCTTCCTTGTTTATAACATGCATTCCGGTTACAAAACCTAAGAGTGCTCCAACAAAAACATCTGAAGTCCAGTGCTGATTATTATAAACTCTTGCAAAAGCTGTAAGCGAAGCCAGACCATAAAGTCCTATTCTTGCCCAGTTATTATCAATCCTTTCCGCTAGCACAGTTGAAAAAGCAAACGCGACAGTAGTATGACCGGAAGGGAAAGATTCAATTTCATTATTCCATTCAAACCAATTGTATTTCCATTGACCTTCACCTGAATAAGGTCTGCTGCGCGCAAAAACATATCTTGCTAAAACAACTGTTATTCCGGAGATTGAAAAACTCTCGAACAGTAATCTTCCTGTTATTCTTACTTTATCATCTTTAAAAATTAATCCTGCGGCATAAGTAGATAAAGCAGCAATGTTAGCGTAAGAAACAATTCCATACCTTGTCGGGATATCCCAGAAATCATTGTTAAGTGTTTTAATGGTCTGTCGTCCAATCTTTTTACGTAAGTCATCATCAAAATACATCAGCAAGCCGGTTCCTGCTGCAACACCTCCAGTATAAAGCGCCCCAGATTTTGAAAAACCGAAAGGTGCGGTGTAAAATGTTAAAGCATCTTTACCTAAACAGGTTATATCAGAAAGTAATATTTCAGTAACCGACTGATTTACCTTTAAGCTATCCTGAGCATTAAGAGTAATAAAGAGAAAGTTTAACAGAAATAAACTAAGTACAATAAATCTTTGTTTTGAGTATTTAATTCTTTGTAACATTAATTACGAAAATTTTTAAAAGCTGATGTAATTTTAAGGAATATTTTCTTTATTATTACAGGTAATTCCTTTCGCGTTTAATAAAATTTAAACTGAGGTAATATGATAAACACTTCCTGGCATTCCGTCTCAATCGGGGAAAAATCTCCGGAAAATGTTAATGCCATAATTGAAATACCAAAAGGCTCCAAAGCAAAATACGAATTAGATAAAGACAGCGGGTTGATTAAACTTGACAGGGTTTTGTTTTCTTCTGTTCATTACCCGGCAAATTATGGTTTTATTCCCCGCACTTACTGCGATGATAAAGACCCCCTTGATATTCTTGTTATATGTTCAATTGATGTCTACCCGATGTGTATTATTGAAGCTAAAGTTCTGGGCGTAATGCATATGGTTGATGATGATGAAAAGGATGATAAGATTATTGCTGTTGCTAAGAATGATATGTCCGTAAATTATGCAAATGATATTTCGGAATTGCCTCCGTATACAGTTGTTGAATTAAAAAGATTTTTTGAGGATTATAAAAAGCTTGAGCATAAGAACGTTATAGTTGAAAGGTTTCTTGGTAAGGAAGAAGCTTACAAAATAATTAAAGAGAGCCAGGTGCTGTATCGGAATACTTTCGGTAAATTTTCAGGGGAATGTTAAGAATCATATCAGGAATTTTTTAAAAGGTAATCTTGTTATCAAGTATATGATTGCAGGATTGACCAATGATAAGTGAAATACTTTTTCTTGAATACTTATCTTATCTTCTTGATGGCGATAAGAAAAAGTGTACGGCAATAGTCGCCCATCTCATGGAAGAGGGAACTGATCTTAAAGTTATTTATAAAGACCTTTTTCAAAGATCTCTTTACCAGGTCGGTAAGATGTGGGAGAATAACAGGATTTGTGTTGCAACGGAGCATGTTGCAACATCAATTACAGAATGCCTTATGAATTATGTTAACATCCCTCCTAAAGTCACCGGGCAGAAAAAGAACAAAGTTGTTATTACATGTGCCCCAAAAGAATTTCACCAGGTTGGGGCTAAAATGGTTGCTGATATTTTTGAGCATTACGGCTGGGATACTTTTTTTGTGGGGGCAAATACACCAACCACAGAGCTACTTAAATTGCTTGATGAAAAGAAACCACACCTGCTTGCGGTTTCTATCACATTTTATCTTAACGTTCTAAAACTTTTAGAATTGATTTCAACAGTTAGGGATAACAATCCCAAATTACCAATAATTGTTGGAGGGCAGGCGCTTGCAAAGGAAAAATCGGAAATCCTGAACAAATTTAAAGAAGTAACTTACATCTGCTCACTGAAAGATCTTGAAAACTTTGCTGTAAATTTTAATTCAGTTTAAAACCGGTAAAAAAGCAAAGTGCCGGATCATTTTCCGATTTTTGGAGTTGTGCACTTATCAACTAAATAGAAAACCGATTCATAATTTATATCACCGTGTAAAGACAATCCTATTTCACACGTACGGCTTGTTGAATAACCATGTTTGCATTCATCCGGGATAGATTTTTTCAGGTTCATCAAAGCAGATTCATTTAGTTCGGGATAAGTAAATCCTCTGTCGCCGGCCCAGCCACAGCAACCAACATCAGCGGGAAGAATAACATTTTCCGCGCACATATTTGCAAGTTCCACAAGTTTTTCAGTTAGACCTAACTTTGTAGTGCTGCATGTTGAATGAATTGCGATGGTTTCCTTCAATTTTGTAAATGAAAGTTTATCAATAAGATATTCAAGGGTGAATTCCACCGGTTCAAAAATTTTAAGCGCTTTATATTTTTCTATTTCGTGATTGGAAAGAAATTCCATTGTGTGATAGAAGCAGGGACTCATATCAAATAGAACGGGATACTTTCCATATTCAGATACTTCCAATAAGGAATCAAGTAGTTCTTCAGTTTTTGAATTTCCCTGTTTCTTAAATCCTTTACTGTAAAATGCCATACCGCAGCAAAGGTTGTCTAAATTCTTAGGTATGATTAAATCGTAACCGGCTTTGTGTAAAACTTGTTCTGTCTTTTTAACTAACGGGGTTTTCTCTTCACTGTATTTTGATATTCCCATAGCCCTGTTAATACAGCTTGGGAAGTAAACAACCTTTGGTGAATCAACCGAACCATTTGAGGTAATTTCAATTTTCTCTGCACCTTTAGGCATATATTTATTCCATAAAGGAATTGTGTTCCCTGAGATATTTCTTAAAGTAGTTGCAATTGCATGCATCATTTTATCTCCAAGGACAGAGTGGAAAAAACCTACAAAGTTCAGAGCAACTCTTACTCCGCCAGTTACACCTTTCATGTTGGAAGAAATAATATCTGCAATTGTATTTGCAGTGGCCGAGTTATTAGTAAAGCGCAAATCTTTTATGAGATTGCCGGTGTTTATATCAACCGGGCAACTTGTTGCGCACAAACCATCCGTGGCACATGTTTGATTTCCATAGTAGTCAAATTCTTTTTTTAGTATCTCCAGCCTATCCGGATTTTCCTGTGTCTCAATCAACCTGTTTATTTCGCGCCAGGAGACAATCCTTTGACGTGGTGTTAAACTTAAATTTCTTGAAGGACAATTAATTTCGCAGAATCCGCATTCAATACACTTATCTATTCTTTGATGAGCGGCAGGTAATGGTTTTAAATTTTTAAGATGAATCTGTTTATCATCATTTAGAATTACACCCGGATTTAATAATTCTTCCGGATCAAAAATATTCTTTATTTGTTTCATCAAATCGTAAGCTTGTTTGCCCCATTCAAACTGAACAAACGGAGCCATATTTCTGCCCGTACCATGTTCGGCTTTAAGCGAACCATCATATTTATTAACAACAAGTTTTGCAACTTCATCCATGAATTCTTTATAACGGGCTACTTCCGAAGTGTTGTTAAAATCCTGATTAAAAACGAAGTGTAAATTTCCATCTATAGAATGACCATAGATGATTGCACTATAATGATATTTACTGAATAAACTCTGCAGATCTGTAACCGCATCAGCCAATTTATCAATGGGAAAGCATACGTCTTCCATAATGACTGTAGTACCGGTATTTCTCATAGAACCAACTGAAGGAAAAAGACCTTTTCTGATATCCCAAATCTTTTTATACTCAAAAGGGTCAGAAGTAAAAGTTATTGGCTGTACTTTTGGAATTTCATCAAGGGAATCTGTTATCTGTTTTATTTTAATCTGCAGCAGTTCTGTATTTTCTGCTCTGGTTTCAACCAAAAGAGCAGCAACGTTTTCATCAAGATCCTTTAACAAAGGGGGCATTCCTTTTTTATCTTCAACTGAGTGAAGGGAAGCCCTGTCCATTAATTCTGCCGCATCAACATTATGGTTCTTTAAAATTGTTACTGCTTTGCTTGCTTCTATTATATTAGGGAAAAGAATTAATGATGTTGCTTTATATTGGTATTCCGTAATAGTTCTTAAGGTGATGTTGGAAATAAACCCAAGCGTTCCTTCAGAGCCAATCATAAGATGTTGAATAATCTCAAATGGATCGCTAAAATCTACAAGTGCATTAAGACTGTAACCGGTAGTATTTTTTAATCTGTACTTAAATTTTATACGTTCAGAAAGTTGCTTGTCATTTTGTACTTCTGTAGATAACTCTTTTATTCTATTAACAAAAAGGGGCTTTTTATTCAAAAATTCCTTTTTGCTGTTTTCATCAGTTGTGTCTAATATAGTGCCGTCATTAAATATTATCCTCATTCCGGCTAAAGTGTTGTAACAATTGTATATAGTTCCGCTGCTCATTCCGCAGGCATTGTTGGATGCTATTCCACCAATAGTTGCCGAGTTAATTGAGGCTGGGTCCGGACCAATTTTTTTACCATATGGAGCTAAATAAATATTGGCGTGTGCACCTATAATGCCAGGTTGAAGAGATATTGTTGATGCATCCGGGTTTATCTGAAATTTATTCCAGGTAGGCGCAAGCTGAACTAAAATAGAATCGGAGATTGTCTGACCCGACAGGCTTGTTCCACCCGCTCTGTATGTTAAAGGAATATTTAACTGAGAACAATTTTTCAGAATTGTAATAATTTCATTTTCATTCTCTGCTTTAATAACAAGTTTAGGAATTAATCTATAGAAGCTTGCATCAGTTCCATAAGCCAGTGTAAGGAGTTCATTATGAATTAGTCTTTTTTCCGGGATGGTTTTTTTTAATTCATTATACAGTTCAAGATATTTTCCAGTAAGCATTTTTTCCTCATTAGAAGATATTTTAAATACATAAGATATATTCTTACAGATTTAATTTAGAATTGCCACAATTTTTTTCTGCCGTTCGCCGCCGGTACAAATAACTTCTTTATCAGGTGTAATAAAAACATCAATTTCAGTTCTTACTCCAAAATCACCTGTGAAATATATTCCGGGTTCTAACGAAAATGAAGTTGATGGTAAGACAAGTCTTTCATCTTTGGTTTCAAAATTATCCATGTGAGCGCCGCTTCCGTGTGTTTCCGTTGTAATTGAATGACCGGTTCTGTGAATAAAATAATCACCATAGCCTGCATCAATAATTACATTGCGTGCGGCATCATCAACTTCAAACCCTTTCAGGTTAAGACCACGGCTTAGTTTTGTCTTTATCAGGCTGAATGCACTGTCTCTTGCCTGGGCAACAACATCAAATATTTTTGTATACTTCTCCGGTACTTCATTACCAACGTAACCGGTCCATGTAATGTCTGCCATAGTTGCTTCCGGTGAATTTACCTTTGCCCAAAGATCGATTAGTACAAAATCATTTTCCTTAATTTCTTTATATGTATTTGAGTCTGGTGCATAATGTGGGTTTGCGCTGTTTTCATTTACAGCAACAATAGGATTAGAATCAGTAATAAGATTTCTTTTCTTAAATTCATCCAGAATTAACTGCTGAACGTCGTACTCAGTAACATGTTCTTTGTTTGTTATTTTTGATTTTATAAATGCAAATGAAATATCAACAATATCATATAGTGCTTTGGCAGCAATCTTATTTTCCTCATATTGTTCGTTTGTCCATAACGCACCAAACATTGATATAAGGTCACCGCTGCTTTTAATCTCTATGCCGAAGGTATTCAGATATTCAAGTGTACCTGCATCAACTCTTGAAACGTACGGGATGGCATTCATCGGAGAATACTCCATTGCAATTTTATCACCTTTTCTTAGTACGGTTGAAAGTTGTTTCTGCAAAGAAGAATGACTTGAATAAGTACGTTTCTCACCCGGTAAGTGATCAAGATGAAATGCTTCAATACCGTTCAATATTTTTACCGGCTCGCCCTGCTTTGGAATAAAATAAAATAATCTTCTTGTAAGATGGGCATCCGGTTTAATGTTTAATATCTGGTGGGCAAGGTCATTTGAGCCTCTGAAATCGTAAAACAGCCAGCCATCAAAATTCATTTTGGTAAGAATGTCCTGGATTTTTTTTAAATCAAATTCTGCCATTTTAATTCCGTACTTTTATTTTTAATTGATTAAAATATACTAAAATCGAAAAGCCAATAAAACGAATAAATTTGAAAATAAAATTGTTGAACCATTTTCATCAAAACACTTTTATTCAGAATAGCCCTATCTTAAATCAAATAAAAAGTTGATAAAAGATTTCAAAACGATTTATATTAAAAAGTATTTTCATTTTCAAAATCAATCCTACTCTGATTGTTGTATTAAGTAAATAGTAAATTTATTAAGGTACTTTTTTTAGCGTAAGAAAAGTACCAAAAGAAACATGCACTCTAAAAGAAATTCTAAAATTATCCTTCGTTTCGTTACAGAAAAAGAACTCCCCCGATTAAATCGGGGTCAAACAACTTTTTCTATTTAACACTTCACTACGGATAATTTCTTAACGAATTTCTTTTAATGTGCCTGACTTTTAATAGTTATTTTGGACAGTACTGATTTAGAATTGAATTAATAAACCGCATTTGAAAATTATTTGGAAGTAAAAACAGTTTTTCGTT
>CAZIDB010000214.1:0-3990 GCA_964537965.1 uncultured Melioribacter sp.
AAAAACATACAGAAACCAGAACCCAGAAGGTGTTCTGAATTCTGATCTCTGTTCGCCTGCGGCGAATTATATTCTATTATATTGAACTCTCGTCAATATCCGCGTTAGTATAAACGTTCTGAACATCATCATTATCTTCTAGAAGTTCAATCAGCTTTACAATCTTTTCAGCTTCTTCACCGGCGACAGAAATATTGTTTTTAGCAACCCATTGTAAAGATGCATTTTCAACAGTAAGCTTTTTATCAAGCATAGATCTTCTTACAGGTTCAAATGATTCGAGAGAAGTTTGCACCACGAAGATATCTTCCTCGGTTTGTAAATCATCTGCGCCGGCATCCAGAACTATTTCCATCATATCATCTTCAGTTTTGCCCTGCTTGGGTAAAGTGATCACACCTTTTCTTTCGAACATCCAGGCAACAGAGCCGGCTTCGCCCATATTACCGCCGCCTTTGCTGAACAGGTGACGGACTTCTGCTACTGTTCTTTTTTTATTATCAGTTACTACTTCTACAAGAACGGCTACACCCGCAGTGCCATAACCCTCATATGTTACTTCTTCATAACGATGACCTTCAAGTTCACCCGTAGCTTTTTTAATCGCGCGGTCAATATTATCAGCAGGCATATTAGCAGATTTAGCATTATCCACTGCTAATCTTAAGCGCGGGTTTCCATTCGGATCACCACCACCGTCTCTGGCTGCAATAGTTATTTCCTTAATCAGCTTTGTAAAAAGCTTACCTCTTTTTGCATCTAGGGCGCCTTTCTTTCTGCGTATGGTAGCCCATTTTGAATGCCCGGACATACTGTTACTCCTATATGAAATTATTTTTTGTTATTAAACTTTTGGTTTAAGACGGATATCTTTAAACCGGAGTTGGGGAAAAGATCGTCCGTCTCTATCAGTCTTTTCAATTGTGAACGCAATATCAATTAAATTTTTGTCTTTATCAATAAGGGAAACGAAACTTCCCAGGTTAAATCCAATGGCATCAAACACGCGATCGCTGCCGTTTTGTTTTACTGCAGCAACTATATGGTTTGCACCAACCACTCGTGGTGGATAAACAAATTCAACATTCTCTGCAATAAAAACAGGACGCATATTGCCTGGACCGAAAGGCGCAAACTCATCAAGTATCCTGATGAACTTAGGAGTAATTTCCGCTAAAGTTATTTTTTCATCAATAACAAGATCAGGTGAAAACTCGCCCGGTTTAACGGATGTTTTAACAATGTCGTTAAATCTTTTTCTGAATTCATCCAGATTTTCTATGTTAACCGCCAAGCCGGCAGCTGCTTCATGTCCGCCAAACTGAAGCAGAATATCATCACATTGTTTAAGAGCTTCAAAAATATTAAAGCCGTTTATACTTCTTGCAGATCCTTTTGCAACACCGTCAATTGTGGTCAACATAACTGTCGGCCTGTAATACTTCTCAACTAATCTTGATGCAACAATTCCAATAACTCCCGGGTGCCAGTTCTCTTCGTGCAATACAATTGCAAGCTCATCATCAAGTTTGAAAGAATCTTCAACAATGTTAACAGCATGAGCAAAAGTTACTTCATCAATTTTTCTTCTTTGGTAATTTTCTCCTTCAAGAACCTGTGCAAGTCTTGTTGCTTCCTGTTCGTCATCTGTAATAAAAAGATCAACAGCCGGGTTGGCGTCTCCTAATCTGCCAACAGCATTAATTCTTGGAGCAATTGTAAACACGACATTACCTGCAGTCAGATTCCCGGGTTCCATTCCTGCGCTTCTTATTAATGCTGCAATGCCAGGGCGTGCGTTATTATTTACGTACTCCAGTCCTTTCTTTACTAAGATTCTGTTTTCATCCAGAAGAGGGACGATGTCTGCCGCTCCTGCAATTGCAACAAGATCAAGATATTTAAATGGCAATTCTCTTTTACCTATTCTTTCGCTTATTGCCTGTGCAAGTTTAAATGCAACACCCGCACCTGAAAGATGCTTGAAAGGATAATTGCAATTTGGTTTAAGCGCATCAAGTACAGCGTAAGCATTTGGTATTACATCACCAGGCTGATGATGATCGCAAATGATCATTTCCATTCCGAGTGATTTTGCATATTCAGTTTCTTCAACGGCAGTAATACCACAATCAACCGTTACAATTAATGAAGCGCCTTTATTCTTTATGAAATCTATTCCGGTTGTAGAAATTCCGTAACCTTCGGTCAACCTGTTGGGAATATAAATTCCTGCATTGCCGCCAAGATCTTTAATGAATAAATAAAATAACGACGCAGAACAAGTGCCATCAACATCATAATCGCCATACACGTAAATCAATTCGTTGCTTGTAATGGCTTTAATAATTCTTAATGATGCTTCTTCCATTCCATTCATTAAATAAGGATTGTGCAGTTCATCCAGATTTGGTCTGAAGAATGATTTAGCCTGATGGTAGTTTACTACGCCCCGGTTTATAAGTAAACTTGCAAGAACATTAGAAATCCTAAGAGAATCTGCAAAAAGTTTTATTTCTTTCTCGTCTGCTCTCTCTTTAAGCTTCCAGTTTTTAGATAACATGGTAAATCCCACGTAAGCAGAAGTGTAAATCAGGATAAGCCAGGTCTATAAGCCGAATTCTGTAATCCCGACTTAGTCGGGACGGTAATTATTTGTCTAGCCCGGATGTTACCATCAGGGTCAAGCGATCTACCCGAGAAGCACATGCCGAACAGCTGTTCCCAAAATTAATTGGGAAGCTTCTCTACTTGATCTTGCTCCAGGTGGGGTTTGCCTTGTCCCGTTCCGAAATAATTCGGAATCGGAATCCCGTAAAACGGGACCCCCGGTATTACTACCGGAGCGGTAGGCTCTTACCCTGCCGTTTCACCTTTTCCCCGATTAAAAAACCAGGGTAGTTTCTTTTCTGTGGCACTTTCCGTTACCCCGATTAAATCGGGATACCCGGGTGTTACCCGGCACCATTGTTCTTGGAGTTCGGACTTTCCTCTACCCCGACAATCCTAAACTATTAGTATTGTTGGAACAGCAATTACCCAACTTGACTTATCCTTATTTACTGACTGCTTAATTTATTTATATAATATAGTTAATTACAATTTTATGAATAGCGATAAAGTTCTAATAGATCCGGATAGCAATATAAGAAATTTTAATCCTTAAGTCATTAGACAAATTAATCGTTCAGGAAATGATTTCTCCCAAATAGTTTCTTAATATGAAAAGGAATAAGATTGAGGTAAAATCTTTCTTTAAGAAAACGCATCATATCAATATTAAATAGTGTAAAGAAAATACAATAAAATAATCAGGAGAAATTATGCAGTGCAATACCGATAAAAAATCACCATGTAACCGGTTTAGCGCCTGGATAGTGCTAATTATGGCAATAGTAATGTTGATTGCTATACTTACAAACTATAAATTATAACCAGATTTATTTTTAGTTGAATGGAGGAAACATGAATTCAAACAAATATTTCATTTTGTTTTTGGTTTTTATGATAGCCGGATTTTTAACCGGCTGCGGTGAAAAGAAACAAGACACACAAACAAAGGAACAAACAAAAACGGAGAAGAAAGAAAATATTGTTAGAGAAGATGAAATAATTGATGTCGGCGCGATTGATGTAAATATGAATGGGATGTTGTTTGAATGCCCGATGGATTGGAATGTAATTGATGATAAGCCAAACTCCTGCCCAACCTGTGGAATGGACCTGGAAGAGTTTACTGTTGTGAAGGTTAAAGAAAATCTTGTTAATAATGGTTACAAGGTGAAGTAATGTAAGATGTAAGATGTAAGATGGTAAATGGGAGATGGCAAATGTAAGATATAAGACGTAGATGTGAAATGTAAGATGTCAAAAATTTTCTTACATACATTGTTGGCTATTTAATATTTTCCGTTTTCCATTTACCATTAACCATAAAACTTTCTTCCTGCTTGTATTTTCTTTTGCTATCTTTTTAACTAAAAAACGGAG
>CAZIDB010000214.1:4090-6566 GCA_964537965.1 uncultured Melioribacter sp.
AAACTTTCTTCCTGCTTGTATTTTCTTTTGCTATCTTTTTAACTAAAAAACGGAGAAGTAGTGGAAATAGTAATACTGTTGTTAATCGGTCTTGCTGCCGGATTACTTAGCGGATTTCTTGGCGTGGGTGGAGGTATAATTATAATTCCCGCACTTGTTGCTTTTATGGGAATGAACCAAAAGCAGGCGCAGGGAACATCAATTGGTTTTTTACTTTTACCTATCGGAATTTTAGCTGCGATAAATTATTATAAAGCCGGACTGGTTAATATTCAAGCTGTTCTTATAATGACAATTACATTTGTTATTGGCAGTTATTTCTCTTCAAAGGCAGCCATTGAATTGCCCGAGTACTGGCTGAAGAAAGGCTTTGCTGTGCTGCTGCTTTTCTATGCGCTGAAATTATTTATGGAAAAACAGTAAGGCATATAAATATTTTTACAAAGCGGGAGTTAATTAACTCCCTGCCTTTTAACATTTTCTAAATGATTGCATCCGGCAGATTTATTTCTTGAAAGATCACAACCTGTACAACCACCACAACCGCTTTTAACTTTTTTTGTCTTCAGATTTTTTACAAATCCGAATGCCACATAAAAAACAGTTAACGCAATTATTGCAAATACAATTAAATCCTGATTCATATTTCTACCTAAAAGATTCCGCCTAATTTGTAAACTCCGTATGCAAGCAGCCAGGCTAAAATTGTAGTGTAACTCATTGTAAAGATTGCCCAGTTCCAGCTTGCTTCTTTTCTTATTGCTGCAACAACCGCAACGCAAGGAAAATAAATAAGTATAAAGATCATAAGCGAATAAGCTACTAAAGGAGAAAATACTTTCTGCCCTATCATTGGTCCGCTTGTAAAAACCTGTTGTTGTAATTTGGTTTTAAGATTTACCGAGTTTTCATCAGCTTCTATATCTGATTGGTAAAGTACACCCATTGATCCAACAACAATTTCTTTTGCGGCAAGCCCTGTTAGTATACTTACACCAATCTTCCAGTCCCAGCCAAGCGGCTGAATAACCGGTGTAATTAAATGCCCAAGCTGGCCAATGTAAGATTTCTCCATTCTCTCAGAAGCTTTATCAATTTCAATCTGTGAAAGTTTCTCTTTCTTAATTTCATCTGAAAGAGAATTATCGGAAGAAATTTTTGTACTCAAGGAATCATAATCCTTTGAGTATTCAACATTACGTGGGAAATGACCCAATGCCCAAATTATTATTGAAGCCGATAAAATTATTGTTCCCATTTTTGTAAGATACTGAACACTCTTATTCCACATATGAAGAGTTGTGTTTCTCAGTGTGGGAATTCTGTACGGCGGCAGTTCCATTACGAACGGTACATCCTGCTTTGCGAAAAATACTTTTTTGAAAACAAGTGCTACAAGAATTGCAAGCATGATTCCAACGAGATAAATAGAAAGAAGCACTAGTCCCTGGTTTACAGGAAAGAAAGCGGAGATTAATAAAACATAAACGGGCAGGCGTGCACTGCAGGACATGAACGGAATAATGAGCATTGTAAGTATTCTGTCTTTCCTGTTTTCAAGCGTTCGTGTTGCCATTACTGCAGGCACGTTACAACCAAAGCCCATAATAAGCGGAATAAATGATTTGCCATGCAATCCCATCTTGTGCATCAGTTTGTCCATAATGAATGCTGCTCTTGCCATGTAACCGGTATCTTCCATTAAAGAAATGCAGAAGAACAAAATTAAAATATTCGGCAGGAAAACTATTACGCCACCAACGCCGCCGATAATTCCATCAACAATTAAATCGTGCAAGGAACCTTCCGGCATGACTGTACCTATAAAATTTCCAACCCACGCAACGCCGGCATCAATCCAGTCCATTGGATAACTTCCAAGCGAAAAGGTTAACTGGAACATTACCCATAGAAAGAAAATGAAAACAGGGAAACCAAAATATTTATGAGTAAGTACAGAATCAATTGCGTGACTGTGCTGCCTTTTGTTCATCGGCTGGCGCTTATATGTTTCCTTTAAGATTCCGTTTATAAAACCGTATTTGGCGTCGGCAATAATTGTATCGGCCTTTTCTTTGTATTCTTTTTCAAGTGATGCAATTTCATTTTTGGCTACAGCTAATATTGTTTCTGTGCCGGGATATGCAGCAACCTGGCTCCTGAACGCCTTGTCATTCTCAAGTAGTTTAATTGCTGTAAAGCGGGGATAATATAAATCGCAAATCCTTTTATTCTTTTTAACTTCTTCTTTTATTCGTTTAATTGATTCTTCGATGTTAGCGCCGTAATCTATATGTGCATGCCTGAAAACTTTACTTCTGTCTTCGTATAATTCAATTATACCGGAAACAAGTTCTTTTATTCCTTCTCCCTTAGAAGCAACAGTGGTAACTATTGGAATGCCGATAATCCCTGCAAGTGCTTCGTAATCAAACTTATCTCCCGTTACTAATAGTTCATCGTACATATTAAGCGC
>CAZIDB010000214.1:6666-7998 GCA_964537965.1 uncultured Melioribacter sp.
GTTACACCGCCGTAATTACCTACGCGTTCATGCTTACCTGTTGCATGGTTGAATAAAGTTGTCTTTCCGCAATTAGGGTTGCCGACCAAAGCCACATTTATAGTTTTAGTCTTTTCTTCTATAACCTTTTCGTAGTTATCATAAGAAATTGTTCCGTTAAAACCAGTATTGTTTTGTTGGACCAAATCATCCTTTAATAAAACTTCTATCAAACCGGCTTCGCTTCTGCGGAGTGAAACACGGAAATCCATTACCTGGTATTCAATTGGATCCTGCAGTGGAGCACTCTTAATTACCTTAACGGATTTGCCTTTAACAAAACCCATTTCCGTAATCCGTTTTCTGAAAGCGCCATGACCTTTTACTTTAGTAATAATTCCGGTTTCGTTATTCCTAAGGTCTGCCAAATGTAAAACATCGGGTGTATCAATTGACTGGGTAATCATAATAACTTCTTAAAAATTAATTCCAAATCTTATTAAGGCTGCAAGAGCGTTGTTTAAATTGATATCTGTTCCGGACGGGTTAATTATGTATTGAACATCGGGCTGAATAAAAAATATTTCAGAAATAATTGTTTTATAAAAGAATTCAATCGTAGTTTCATATTTAGTGCTTTTATAAAAACCAGCATGTGCTAATGCCAATCCTATCTTATCATGTCCGCAGTTATCAAGAATTCCATTATAAGTAATGCCAGTCCCCATGTAAAAATTATGATTGCTAATACTTGAAGGACTAAATCCTAATTGCGCAAAAAGCCCAAAATTTCGGTTAGCGTCTGTTTTGAAAAGTGTTTGATCTGCAATTAAATAAAATCCGTAATTTTTATTAAAGACTGTTTCTGTAATTCCTGTTTCAGCAGATGTTTCTTTTAAAGTTGAATGATAATAGTATCCGACTTTGTAAGTTCCGGGTAAATCTTTAACTGATGTTGCAAATTGCAATTCAGCAATAATTAATGCTCCATTATTTTTATTTAAACTCCAGTTTATATTATGCTGATTGTTTTCGAAATCTTCCGGAAGCCCATCGAACAAAGCGGCCTGAAGAGCCAAGCATTCATTTATTTCAAGCTTGCCGGAAACGCCAAGAGCTGTTAAAGGAAAAAGTGGAACAGGTATATTGCCCGAAATTAAAGAAGGAATTCCAAACGAACTGTTAATAGATGAACCGGCCGTTTCACTTGTTACAAACTCAGCATTCAGATCCTGTAAACCTAAAGTTACCTGGAAGCTGTTAAAAGAATGTTTGTACCAGAATTCCTGGAGATAAGTATGGTTTCCTGCTTCAATATTAGATGCGACCTGAAAATCGCCAAATAATTTTTCT
>CAZIDB010000215.1:0-7977 GCA_964537965.1 uncultured Melioribacter sp.
TATTCACCTATGAATGGAACCATAAGCGCTTTGAACGTAGAACTTGGAGAAAGAGTATTAGGAAGTGGATTTAGTCAGGGTACTGATATTATGACTGTTGCAGATCTTTCTGTTATGGAAGCTACCGTTGAAGTTGATGAAAATGATGTTGTCCTTGTTTCAATTGGAGATACCGCACGTATTTCTATTGATGCTTATGGAGATAAAATATTTAATGGTGTAGTTTCTGAGATTGCAAACAGCGCTACTACAACAGGAACAGGTACACAACAGGAAGTTGTTAATTTCATAGTGAAAATAAGATTGGTTGATGTTGATAAATCCGTTAGACCAGGTATGTCCTGCAATGCAGATATTGAAACTGAAACTAAACTTGACGTTTGGTCTGTACCAATCCAAAGTGTTACTGCAAGAGGTAAGATGCCGGAAGCTAATCCTGCCGGTGAAGATGAAGCAGCTCCAACTATGAAAGAAAATAAAAAAGATAAAAAACCTAAAGAGGTTGTTTTCCTTGCTGAAAACAATAAAGCTAAAATGGTTGAAGTTGAGACCGGTATTAGTGATGATAATTATATTGAAATTAAGAACGGATTAAAAGGCAACGAAAAAGTGATAAGCGGTCCTTACCGTGCAATATCAAGAGAACTTCAGGATAAGCTGAATATAAGAGTTGAAGGCGGCGGCAAAAAAACCGGCAATAAAGAACAAGCAAGTTAAATGATTAATTAAAACCGGGCTAAGTTAATTTCTTCCCGGTTTTAATCACTTAAAAATAAATCCGGGAATAAAATGAATATTATAAATATAGAACATATAGCTAAAATTTATCAGGTAGGATCAGAGCAGGTGCATGCTTTACACGATGTCTCTCTTACAATCAATAAAAATGAATATGTTGCGATTATGGGACCTTCAGGTTCCGGTAAATCAACTTTAATGAATATGCTTGGCTGCCTTGATACTCCAACACACGGCAAATATGAATTCAAAGGTGTTGATGTTAGTAATATGACTGATAATGAACTTGCCAAAGTTAGAAATAAAGAGATAGGCTTTGTGTTCCAGACTTTCAATTTGCTTCCAAGATCAGATTCTCTGCATAATGTTGAATTGCCTTTAATATACGCAGGTGTTCCTTCCGGTGAAAGAAAAGAACGGGCAAGGCAGGCTTTAATTAATGTTGGTCTTGGAGACAGAGTTCATCACAAACCAAATGAATTATCCGGTGGGCAAAGACAACGTGTTGCAATTGCAAGAGCGCTTGTTACCAATCCTGCAATTATACTTGCAGATGAACCAACAGGTAACCTCGACTCAAAAACAGGTGAAGATATTATGACCCTGTTTAATGAGATTTATCTTCAGGGCAACACAATTATTCTCGTTACCCACGAAGAATATATTGCCGAGCATGCTGCAAGAATTATAAGGCTTCGTGATGGTTTGATTGAAAAAGATGAAGAAGTAAAAAACAGGTATATTCCAAACGGACAGAAATTATCTTTCCAACAATAGAAGATAAATATGAAAAATTATTTTTATGAGTTGAAAGAAGGTTTGATCATTTCCTTAAGAGCGCTTAGGGCAAACAAGATAAGAGCAGCACTTACAACACTCGGAATTTTTATCGGTGTTACTTCTGTTGTGCTTATGTCAACAGCTATTAAAGGAATTGACGGAGCTTTTCAGAGGGGAATAAGCGCGATGGGCTCTGATAATTTATATATAGATAAATGGGCTTGGTTCTCAGATGATGAATGGTGGAAAATAAGGAACCGGAAAAATATTACGAGGGACGAGTATGAAAAATTTAAAAGTATGGCTAAAACCCCTATTGCAGTTGCACCGTCTCTTTGGGCTACTCAAAATTTGAAATATGGTGACCAGAAAACAAGCACAACAATAGTTTCAGGTTCAACCTCAGATTATCTTACTACAACCAATTTTACTTTTGCCGAAGGTAGATTTTTTAATGAACTTGAAAGCAAAGGTTCCAGAAATGTTGTTGTTTTAGGCAGCGAAGTCGCAAAAAACCTTTTCCCAAATTTATCTGCTACAGATAAAATTATCAAAATAGGTAACATCAATTTCAAGGTTATTGGTGTTCTTAATGAACTTGGCAGTTTTATAATGGGTAGCTTCAATCCTGATAAACAGGTCTTTGTTCCCATTGGCACAATTTTCAAATACTGGTTACCTGAAAATTTCAGAAGTGTAACCATTGTTGTTAGAGCTCCAAACACTGCAATGATTGCAGAGACGAAAGAAGAAGCTGATGGAATTATGAGAAAAGTGCGCGGTCTACCTTACTACAAAGAAAATGATTTTTCAGTAAACCAGCAGGAAGGACTTACTGAACAATACAATCAAACTGTCGGTGTTATTCAGATAGCAGGCTTGTTTATTACAGGATTATCTTTGTTTGTTGGTGCAATCGGAATTATGAACATCATGTTTGTTTCTGTAAAAGAAAGAACAAAAGAAATTGGTATAAGGAAAGCGATTGGAGCAAAGAGAAGAACAATATGGACTCAATTCATTTCCGAAGCAACAATAATTTGTTTACTTGGCGGATTGATCGGTTTAATCGGCGCAATAATTTTAAGTATGATTGTCAATCAGTTCCTTCCTACATCTGTTCAGATTGATGCTGTAATACTTGCAATAGTAATTTCATTAATAACAGGATTAATTGCTGGTTTTGCTCCGGCTTATACTGCTGCCAAAATGGATCCTGTGGAAGCATTGAGGTATGAGTAATGAAATATGTTGAAATTCTTTTAGTCGCTTTAAGATCGTTAAGAACAAATAAACTGAGATCTTTGCTTACAATTCTTGGAATTGTAGTAGGAATTTTTTCAATTATCTCTATAAGTACAATCCTTACGATGCTTGAGAACAGCATCGAATCAGGTGTATCTCAGCTTGGCCAGAATACTTTTCAAATTCAGAAATTTCCTGTAATGGAAGGTGGTGGACCTGAATTCTGGGAGAAGTACAGGAACAGGCATGATCTTACCCTTGAAGAATTTTACAGGCTTAAAGATAAACTAACAATTGCCCAGTCTGTTGGTGCGGAAATGTGGGGCTTTGCAAAACAAGCCAAGTATGGAAATGTTGAAACAAATCCCAATGTACAGTTTTGCGGTATTACTCCTGAAGCCCAACCAAACAACAAATGGATTGTTGAAGAAGGCAGGCCAATTAATGATAATGATGTTGAAAGATCTAACAGAGTTGTTGTGTTAGGTAAGGATGTTGCCAATAAATTATTCCAGTTTATTGATCCGGTTGGACAATATATAAGGATTGATGGTAACAGGCTGCAGGTTATTGGTGTGTATGAAGGACAAGGTGAATTATTTGGCCAAAGCCGAGATAATTTTGCTATAATCCCGATAACTACGTTTCAGGGATTTTACGGTAAGTATAACAGGAGTGTTAACATTACCGTAATGGCAACAGGTAGAGATCAATATGAAGCCACAATTGAACAGGCAATTGGTCATTTCAGAGCTATTAGAAAGGTTGAACCCGGAAAGGATAACGACTTTGAAATATTCTCCAATGAAACAATAATGACTACAATTAACAATACAACAAAGTATGTTAAAATTGGTGCTGTTGTTATTGCAGCCATTGCATTACTTGCAGCCGGTGTTGGTATTATGAACATAATGCTTGTATCGGTAACAGAAAGAACGCGGGAAATTGGAATTCGTAAAGCCATTGGCGCAAGAAAGAGTAATATTCTTATTCAGTTTTTAATTGAATCGATTGTTCTCTCACTGTTTGGTGGTGTGCTTGGAATTGTAATTGGTGTTATGGTTGGCAACCTTGCCGGTTCATTCCTGCAGGCTAATCCTACTATACCGGTTTCTTCAGTAATGGTTGGTATTTTATTATGTGTAATTGTTGGTGTAACATTCGGTACTTATCCCGCATACAAAGCATCTAACCTTGATCCTATTGAAGCGCTTAGATATGAATAAATGAAACTGATATTCTCAAATTAGCTCCGGCATTTATGCCGGAGTATTATAAATTTCTCATTCATAATTTACATTTCATTTTTTTTACAATTAAGATTCTTCATTCCTTCAGCATATTTTCTTAAATTAATTTCCAAATTTTACAAAGCATTTGGATTTGGGAATAATGAAAAAACATCTACTTATCATTTTATTACTTTCATCATTTTTATTTGCCCAAAACCTGATAAATAATATTCCAAACAGGAAAACAATTTCACTTAACGGTGACTGGTCAATTATTATTGATCCCTATGAAAACGGATTTTTCAATTACAGATACGAGGAAAGTAAATGGGGATATTTCAAAAATGCAAAACCAAAATCCAAAACAGATCTTGTTGAATATGATTTTGACAAATCTGATTTGTTAAAGGTACCGGGTGACTGGAATACTCAGCGCCAGGATCTTTTTTTTTATGAAGGGACAGTATGGTATAAAAAATCTTTAAACTACAAACCTAAAAGCAATGTTAGGACTTTCATTCACTTTGGCGCTGTTAACTATGACGCATATGTATATGTAAATGGTGAAAAAACCGGGCATCACACAGGTGGATTTACCCCATTCAATTTTGAAATTACAAACCTGCTGAAAGAAGGTGATAACTTTATTGTTGTAAAAGCAGATAATAAGCGGCTGAGAGATGGTGTTCCAACATTAAATACTGACTGGTGGAATTACGGTGGGATAACAAGAGATGTAAATTTAATTGAAGTACCGTCTGCTTTTATACAAGATTATTTTATTCAGCTTGATCCTAACAATGCAAATCAGATTAACGGCTGGGTAAAATTAGATGGTGATTCCAAAGAAAAAACTGTTAAGCTAAAAATTCCTGAAGCAAATGTTGAAACAATTCTTGAGAGGACAGAGGAAAACTTTTATTCATTTTCAATTAATTCAAAAGTTAATCTATGGTCACCTGAATCCCCAAAGCTTTATGATGTTATTCTTGAATCAGACCAGGATACAGTCAAGGATCAGATTGGATTCCGAACTATAAAAACAGACGGTTATGAAATTCTGTTAAACGGCAAACCGGTTTTCTTAAGAGGAATCTCAATTCACGAGGAAGCTCCACTGCGTGGCGGAAGAGCCAACTCGATTGAAGATGCAGAGAAAATATTGAATAGCGCTAAAGAACTTGGATGCAATTTTGTTCGCCTTGCTCATTATCCTCATAATGAATATATGACACGGCTTGCAGATAAAATGGGAATACTTGTTTGGTCAGAAATTCCTGTTTACTGGACAATACTTTGGGATAATGAGAATACTTATAAACTTGCAGAGCAGCAGCTTGCTGAGATGATTAGCCGTGATAAGAACCGTGCATCCGTAATTATCTGGTCGGTTGCAAATGAAACACCCCGTTCAGAGAAACGTCTGGAATTTTTAACAAGCTTAATTGCAAAAGCAAAAAAGACTGATCCTACAAGATTAATATCTGCCGCAACTGAACTAACGTTCAAAGACAAAGTTATAACGGTTGATGATCCGCTATCGGAATACTTAGATGTTATCGGTGCAAATGAATACCTTGGCTGGTATTCCTATTCAATTAAAGATATAAAAGATTTTACATGGGAGACGAAATTTAATAAACCACTTATCATTTCTGAATTTGGCGGAGGCGCTAAATATGGATTACACGGCGATGAAGATACACGCTGGACTGAAGAATACCAGGACGCTATATACCGTGAACAAATCAAAATGCTAAACCAAATAGAATTTTTAAAAGGGATAAGCCCTTGGATTTTATATGATTTCCGTTCACCGCGGAGACCTTTGCCAAATATTCAGGATTACTTTAATCGTAAAGGCCTTATCTCGAATGAAGGTAATAAAAAGAAGGCTTTTAATACTCTTCAGAAATTCTACAAAGAAAAGAGCCTTGATAATTAAAACTCGATTATGAAATAACCATCATAAGAATTACGGGAAATTTTATGAATTCATTTAACGAAACAAACATTCAGTTACATTACAATCAGTTTGCTAGTATTTACAACACTCTGCCTTCCGATGAATTCTTTCAAAGGATTTTGGGAATAGGATTAAATGAAAAATCTAAAGTACTTGATATTGGTTGTGCATCAGGTAAATTAGTCTTCCAGATTGCTGAGAAATTTAATTGTGAAAAGATTGTCGGCATCGATATTTCAGAAGTTGAAATTGAAATAGCAATCAAGACTAAAAATGAAAATGGATTGGCGAACTGTTCATTTTATACCGGCAACGCATTAAACCTTCCGTTTGAAAATGCCGAATTTGATTTTGTAATTTCAAACAGAGTATTCCAGCTTATAAATGAAATGGAAGCAGCTTTTAAGGAAGCAGACAGAGTTTTAAAACCTGGTGGACAATTATTTATTTTACTTGTTACTACAGATAAAGATGATGTTATGCCGGAATTTCATGATCTGTTAAAAACTGCCTGGGAAAATAATATAACGGATAAACCTGTTCCAAAAATATTTAACGTGGTTTCTGTAAAAGATGTGGAGAATATGATGGCAGTCATTGGTGTTGAAAATTATAAGATAACGCTTGAAAGATATTCTTTTAATAGCCCAAGAGAAAGGGCAGAAGCAGGTTTGCCTGTTTATAATATTCTTGGCGGATACTGGAAACAGGGGATTGAACCTGAAACAATAAAAAAGATTGATGAAGATATGAAACAACTTCTAAGTAAAAAATGTGAAGAAGAAGGTTACTTCAAAAGTACAGGACATTTCCTTATTCTTTCTTACAAAAAATAATTTTCGAGTATTTAATTCAAACCCGGAATGTGCTGATGAAAAAATATCTGCTGATAACTTTATTCTTTTGCAACGTTTTAATTAATGCGCAGGTAAACGTTGCCCAGGGATCTACTTCCTATAAATATGATTATAATATTTTATACAGACAAAATCCCGAAGAGATAAAAGATTCTTACGCAGATAGCTTGTGCAGGCTTGATGTTTATTATCCTGTAAACAAGAAAAATTTTACTACTGTTGTATGGTTTCATGGCGGGGGATTAACAGGCGGAAGAAGAGCAATACCTGATGAGTTGAAAAACCAGGGAATTGCAATTGTTGATGTTGATTACAGGTTAAGTCCTAAAGTTTATTGCAAAGAAATAATTGATGATGCAGCGGCTGCAATCGCCTGGACGTTTATAAATATTCCAAAGTATGGAGGAGATACAAATAAGATATTTATTTCCGGTCACTCAGCAGGTGGTTATTTAGTTATGATGGCCGGGCTCGATAAGAAATGGCTCGCAAAATATAACATAGATGCTGATAGAATTGCCGGAATAATTCCGTTCAGCGGACAAGCTATAACTCACTTTACGATTAGGAAAGAAAGAAACATTCCAGAGACTCAACCGGTGATTGATGAATTTGCACCTCTTTATCACATAAGAAAAGATGCTCCTCCGTTAATCTTGATTACAGGTGATAGAGAATTAGAATTGCTTGGCAGGTACGAAGAGAATGCTTACCTGTACAGAATGATGAAAATTGCCGGGCATAAAGAAACATCATTATATGAACTAGATGGATTTGACCACGGAGATATGGTTAAACCGGCATGTACAATTATGTTAAAGCATATTTTCAAATAAATAAATGCTTTTCAAAATTATTATCCAAGTGCAACGTCAAGCACCATCATTACGGCAAAACCAAGCATAGTTCCGGTTGTAGCTACATCAGTATTTTCACCGTTCTGAGATTCGGGTACTAATTCTTCAACTACAACAAAAATCATTGCCCCGGCTGCAAATGCTAAAGCATAAGGTAGTATTGGCTGCGCCATTAAAACAAATGCAGCACCAATAACTCCTGCAACAGGTTCAACTATTCCTGATAGCTGACCATACCAAAAACTTTTTAATCTTGTAAGCCCTTCTCTTCTTAACGGCATTGATACTGCGAGACCTTC
>CAZIDB010000216.1:0-7939 GCA_964537965.1 uncultured Melioribacter sp.
AATTGGAAATTGATTATTGTGTGTTGGTTATTGAACATTTAATGGTTTGTAATTCCGTGGTAATTCAATTCTCCTTAAGTTGACGGATGCTGAGGCGGAGTGATAATTAAAAGACTATAAAATTAATTCTTACTTTTATACGAGTATAGCTATAAAAAATCTTGTAACAATATTTTTTATTTTTTCATTCGGTTTAAATGCTTTAGCACAGCAAACCAGGGATGAGATTAATATTCCGGATATACTTGGGTATAAAACTTTGAAATGTGATTTTCATAGCCACACTGTTTTTTCAGACGGAAATGTATGGCCTGATCTTAGGGTAAGAGAAGCATTCAGAGATGGATTGGATGCAATTGCGATAACAGATCACATTGAATATCGTCCTCACAAAGATGATCTTTCAAAAAACCATAACCGGTCATTTGAGATTGCAAAGACCAAAGAGAATCAATACGACGTAATTGTTATTAAAGGTTCTGAGATAACAAGAAAAATGCCTCCGGGACATTTAAATGCTTTATTCATAAAAGATAGTAATCCTATTGACACTGCCGATTTTATGACAGCAATTAAGATTGCAAAAGAACAGGGCGCTTTCATTCAGTGGAATCACCCATTCTGGTTAAACCCGGTATTCCCTACAAAAGATGGTAAGCCGACATGGTTTCCAATTCATCAGGAGTTATTTGATAATCACTTGCTTGACGGAATTGAAATTGTAAATGAACGCGAATATTACCCGGATGTTTACAAATGGTGTATTGAAAACAATATTACAATAACCGGCAACTCGGATATTCATGATCCTGTAAGCTATTTCTTTGAACAGGATAAAGGTGACCACAGGCCTGTTACCCTGGTTTTTTCAAAAGAGAAATCCGAAGAAGGAATTAAGGAAGCTTTATTTGCTCACCGGACTGCAGTATTTCACCATGATTCTTTATTCGGAAGAGAGGAATACCTGAGAGAAATTTTCAATAATTCAGTTAAACTTATAAAGGATAAAGCAAGCGCAAATAAAGGAGCAGATTTATATTTCCAGGTTAAAAACAATTCGGATGTTCCAATGACCTTCATCCTGGAAAAGGATGATGATGACTATAAATGTCCGGCAAGATTATTATTGCCTGCCCAAAAGACAATTGTTTTTAGTGTAAGGCCAAAATCAAAAGATATTGCCGGGCAAAAAGAATTAAAGTTGAATTATTTTGTTAAAAATTTTCTAACCGGACCGGAAAAGTGTCTTAAAGTAGAATTCAATGTGACCACAGACTTAAAATAGTTCTGTTTTTTTTCGATAATTCATTCAACAAAAAAACTTTGCAACTATCTTCCTGATTTTTTAGTTATTAAATAAAACTAAATTAAATAACTGTACTATGGACAATTTCGAATATATGATAGACATAGAGCTGCCTGAGCTTACAAAGGAATTTATTGAATTGATTCCGGGCCAGGTTGCCATGACTAACCGCCTTATGAAGAAAGGAAAGCTGACGAGTTATACACTTGCCCAGGATAGAACTAAATTATGGGTAACCCTGAATGCTGCATCTGAGGAAGAAGTTGTAGAGATTCTGAAATCATTTCCGATTTACTCATATCTTAACTATAAGATCTACAAACTGGCATTTAACAATTACGTTTCAATCACTCTTCCTAAAGTATCTCTGAACTAAATACATCGTTAAAAATTTAAACCCGCTATTACTTTTAAATGTCCAAGTCCATAATTATTAATTAGCAACCACGTTGGACAAAAATGAAATATTTTACCCGTAATCTCGCAATTATATTTTTTTCAATAAATATACTTATTACAGCTCAGCAGAACAGAGATAATTTTAATCAAGCTGCAAACTTTAACGGAACCGTAAGCGGAAAGGTTTTGGATTCACAGACAAACATACCGATTGAATACGCAAATATTACAATTTACAGAAGCCGGGATTCTCAGCTTGCAAACGGAGCAGTTACAAACCAGGATGGCAGGTTTTTAATTGAAAAGGTCATGCCGGGGAAATATTCTGCAAAAATTTCCTTTATGGGCTACACAAATTTTACAATTGATTCCTTCCTTGTTACACCGAAAAGTTTAAATGTAGATCTTGGAATAATTAAGCTTTCGACTAAATCAGTATCAACTCAGGAGGTTGTAGTCACCGGTCAGAAAGATATGATTACAAATAACCTTGATAAAAAAGTTGTAAATGTTGATGCAAACATTGCAAGTTCAGGCGGCTCAGCCCTGGATGTAATGCAAAATGTTCCGTCAGTTACTGTTGATGCCGATGGCGGAGTTGCATTAAGAGGAAGTAAAAATGTTACCTTTCTAATCGATGGCAAACCATCCGGACTTGCTGGTGTTAGTGGTTCAGATGTGCTTACTCAAATTCCCGCCAGTTCAATTGAAAGCATAGAAATAGTTACCAATCCCTCTGCAAAATATGACCCT
The DNA here is from genome assembly GCA_964537965.1 of uncultured Melioribacter sp. Classification (GTDB taxonomy): domain Bacteria; phylum Bacteroidota; class Ignavibacteria; order Ignavibacteriales; family SURF-24; genus SURF-24. Next base: position 2,459 of record CAZIDB010000216.1, read on the forward strand.
GAAGGTACGGCAGGAATTATTAATATTGTTCTTAAAAAGAAATCCAATCTTGGTGTTAACGGAATAGCTTCGCTTAACGCCGGAACGGGTGACAAATATAATTCTTCGCTTAACCTTAATTACCGGGGGTCAGGATTTAATATTTATGGAAACTATGATACAAGATTTTTCAATATGATTGGTGAAGGTGTAACAAACCGCATTTCCAATTATAATGGAATAACCTCAACTCTTAATCAGCTGAGCGAAGATAACAGGAAAAATGGGATGCATAATGCCGGTATCGGACTCGACTATTTCCTTGACGATCAGAACACGTTCAGTTTTTTGTTCCGGTACAGAAACATGTCGATGGATAATAATAGCTTGCTTGACAATAAGAATTATGATGGAACTAATACACTTACACGTAACTATTCAAGAAGCAGTGAGAATAACAGGAATATCCGTGGATTGGAATATGACCTGAACTATAAAAAAACATTTGAGAAGAAAGGCCATGAATTTATTGCAGATGTTAATTATTCTGATCACGCTGCAGATTTTGATGGTGATATATATCAGCTTGAATCCGGTACAACATTACCGGCTTTACAGAGAAGCAATACAGACAACACACATAAAATGCTTACCTTGCAGCTTGATTACACAAATCCGATGGGGGATTTTGGAAGAATTGAAACCGGATTAAAAAGTAGTTTTAAAGATCTGACTTCGGACCAGGATTATTATGATTTTTCTTATGATCAGAATAACTGGATAGATAATCTTTCACAGAAAAACAGGTTTGGTTTAAAAGAACAGATTCATGCTGCATATTTTATTTACTCTAATATTCTGGGAGCGATCCAGTACCAGTTGGGCATCCGTGGTGAAAAAGTATTTACAAATATCACTCAGGCTCTTAACAATACTACTTACGATAATGATTATTTCAGTTTCTACCCAACCGTTCATTTGAAAACTGAAATTTCAACCGGACAGGAAATTTCTTTGAGCTACAGTAGAAGAGTTGACAGGCCTAATAACCGCCAGCTTAATCCCCTGATTGATTATTCCGATTCTACTAATATAGTTGTCGGAAATCCTTATCTTAAACCACAATATATTAATTCTTATGAATTCGGCCATTCGGTTTTCTTCGGGAAAAATTCTTTATCATCTACCTTATTTTACCGCCAGACAGACGATGTTATAAATATGATTACTGTTCTGGAAGAAGCCGGTGTTACAAGAACCACATTTCAGAATATTTCTAAATCAATGAACTACGGTTTAGAAGTTATAGGAAATATCCCCTTCTTTGAATGGTGGAGATTAAATGCAAACTTTTCATTTTTCAGAGCAGAGTTCAAAGGCCCTGATTTAAGTAATAATAATTACACCTGGATGACAAGAATTAATTCCAACTTCTTCCTTAGCAAAGATTTCTTTGTGCAGCTTATTGCAAACTACAATGCTCCTACAATTATGGCCCAGGGCAAAATAAAAGAACAGTATTCTGTCGACATTGCATTAAGAAAAGATTTTATGGAAGGTAAATTGTCACTTAACTTCAGAGTAAGTGATATTTTCAAAACCCGTAATTTTAATAATGAAACATTCGGAACCGGCTTTAATACAACCAGCACCAGAACTATGGATAGCAGAGCAGCATTCCTTGGCATTAGTTACAAGCTGAACAATTATAAATCCGACCAGGAAAAAGAACGCCGGAGAATCGACGACGGTAACATGGAAGATTTTTAATTTATGTATAATGTGCCCTTTTATCAGTTATAACTAAAAGGGCACTTTTTACCAACCCGGAATTACTAAATCTTACCTTAAAAATTTTTTAATAAAATTTTCCTCAAACTCAAACAAATGATTAAATTGAATCGTCAAAATTCCAACAAATTTTTTAAGAGATGAAGACGATAACTTATTCGCTGCTAAACGAAGGGAAAAATTCGGAAAGTTATTACAAGGACGTTACTTTATTTACAGATGCCGTATTGGAAGAAGCCGATAAAAGCATTGAACAAATTGCGGAGGGTTTTCAATTTTTTCTGATCAGAAATAAGAGCAAAGAATTACGCTCGCGCAGCGAATATATTTTTGAACTGCTAACACTCGGTGTTTTTCTAAGAATATATGAAACCAACGCGAATAGTCTAAGTTTAATTCCTCAAAAGATTTTATCCAACCTGGTTTACTTAAGAAAAAATTATACATGGTTAAAACCTTTTATAGATCCTTTACGTGGTATATTATCAACTTATTTCCTTAGCGGAAAAAGTAAATCCGAAAGTACACGTCTTAAAGTTGGAGTTGAAAAAGTTAAAAGCCTTGTTCTTTGGTTAGATGCTGCAGGAGAATTCAAACAGGATGTTATAAGGTTAAAACCATGGATAAATTATTTTTCATCACTTCCTGTTGATAATGCAATTAACCAGATTTTTGAATCTATAAAATTTGCCAAGTGGTTTGAGAACAAAAGTCTTGCTGTTCTTGGTAAATATACAGAGAAAGTCGAATTCTTCCTTGAATACAAACACCAAGATTATAAATGGGATGAGGATTATATCTTTTGCGGAAGAAAAAGGATTGAGTATCATCTCAATATGGTTGGCGCAGAAATAATGAACCGCGCATGGTTTGATGAGTATTCCAAAACAAAAAAGAAAGCTGTATTGCTTCCCGCATGCATGCGTGCTAAATCAAAGTTAAGATGCAAAGCTTTCTTTAACGGTATAGATTACTCCTGTAGTCATTGTACTCCATCCTGCCGTGTAAACCAGTTTACAAAATATGGTGAGGCTCATGGTTTTGGCGTTTTCATGATTCCGCACTCAACAGATTTTACCAAGTGGCTTAAAAGACGGGCCGGGGATAAAGACACCGGAATAATCGGTGTAACATGCGTATTAAATTTAATGACAGGCGGCTGGGAGGCTAAATCTCTTGGAATACAGATCAACTGTATACTGCTTGATTACTGCGGATGCAAAAACCATTGGGATAAGAAAGGATTTCCTACTGATATAAATATTCTCGAGTTAAAAAGAAAGTTAAAACTAAAAAGCAGCGACGAGATTGTTATAAACAATTCCAGATGATAACAACTCACCATCCCCGCAGTTATTTATCAGAGGTTACGATACTTAATACTTTTTTTACAACTAATATTCCGAAATTTCCCGTTTTCTTTTTGTTTCTGAATTCTCATCCAGGCAGTATCGGCATAAGTTCTTAATCTTATTCTTACTCTTAATCATTCTTTTACTCTTGCTCAAAGTCCACTCTTTCAAGGAATCTATTAATCTGCCTTGTATGCCTTAAGATATGAACGATTGCATGCTCAAGAAGCTGTTCGATATCGTAGATGCCTTTCCATCTTGTTTTTATCTTTATCTCAAGAATCTCATCATCGCTCATTTCCCATTTACCTTCAAGTGTTTGAATGGTATATCTTATAAGAGCATTCAACCGGATAATTGCTTCTTCAATGCTAAGTAGTTTTCTTTCCGGGCTGGTTTTTTCAATATCGAATTTATCCCGCAAATAATTTGCATAACCAAAACCCGAGTTTACAACATGAGAAACTATAGTCTGAATTGATCTGCAGTCTTCATCCTGCGTTTTCTCATCAATTATTTTCTCATAAATTTCACCGGGAGTATTTCCAATAAAAGAACTGAATTCAATTATATGTTTTTCATAGATATCCATCAATGCACCAATGGCACCTTTACGATAAGTATTATTCATTCCAGATTCCTCTAATTTAATTTAGATCCTTTTGCCGCCCACCAGGGATAAATTTCAAATATTAATCTGCCTGCTTTAACCGCAGGATCTTCTGACTGAAGCTGCTCTGCTTCTTCCTTTGTTTTTGAATTGAAGATAATTATTCCGCGCCAGTCAAAGTCACCGTCAAATGGTCCTGCAATTGAAATTTTACCATCGCCCGCCAGTTTATTAAGATGAGCCAAATGTTCTTTTTGAATTTCCGCAAGTTTAACCGAATCTATATTTCTGTTTGGGCCGCGTTTCAATAAACAGAAGTAATACTTTTTCATTATAAATGTTGTATCACCTTCTTTCATTTCAAATTCTTCCTGGGAAAATGAAACAACAGAAAGAATTAAAACAAATGAGAAGACAAAGATATATTTCATTTTTGCTCCGGCTTTATTTAATAATACTGAATCCTGGAATAACAATGAATAATCCCGGCATTAATTTGTTTCAGAATGAATTAAACTTCTTTATCATTTCCGGATAAGCCTTACTTCCTTCTCTGAGCGTCCTTTCCTGTGTATTAAAATCAACCTTGTACAAACCAAATCTTTTGGAAAATCCCTGCGCCCACTCAAAGTTATCCATAAGTGTCCAGTAGAAGTAACCTTTAACATTCATTCCATCGGCAATAGCTTTATTCATAACAAGCAGATGATTTTTTATAAACGAAGGACGTTTAGTATCTCCATCGTCGGCAATTCCATTTTCAGTAATGAATATCGGCTTATTTGTGAATGTACTTACCTGATTCAAGGCTCTGTAAAGACCTTCCGGATAAATTTCCCAGCTCATATCCGTCACGTATTCAGCAAATGTATGTTTAACTTCCTGGTAGGATTTATCATTAAAAGGATTAAAGCGAATTACAAATCTTGTGTAATAATTTACTCCCACAAAATCGAAACTGTTTATAACATCACTTTGATATTCAAGTTTAGAGATTGTAGGAAAATAAAAATCGAACCGCCCGTTTGTAATATAATCAAGCACCACTTCATTCATATTCCTGTTTGCGTAGTATGATCCAACAACATCTGCAATATTCCACCAGGAGTTAGGATCGAAAGCATATATTGCGGTTGCAATTCCTACTTTTGAATTAAGGTCAATTTGTTTTATTGCCAGGTAGGACTGGCTGTGAGCAATTAAAATATTCCTGAAGACCAAAGCTGCTTTGTTCATATCGGTTTCTGCAGGAGGAAATTCACCAAAGAAATAACCGTTGAATGCATATACTGTCGGCTCATTAACTGTTACCCAGTATTGTACTTTTTTGTTCAGCCTTTTAACAACTTTGGAAACGTACCTTGCAAAGACCTTTGGAGAATTATCTTCTTCAAACGCTCCTTTCTTTTCAAACCAGATTGGATTTGTAAAGTGGTGCAGAGTAATTACAGGTTCAATACCGTTAGCTTTAAGTTCATCAACAACTTCTTCGTAATGATCAAGAGCCGATTCATCAAATACACCTTCCTGCGGTTCAATCTTACTCCATTCAACAGAAAACCGGTAAGCATTTACTCCCAGTGATTTCATCAGCTTAATATCCTCTTTGTACCTGTTCCAATGGTCGGCAGCAATTCCTGCTTTCTGACCATCCTTAATTCGTGGTTTACCCGTTTTGTCTTTATCGCTTTCGAATAAGAACCAGTTATTATTATTGCAGTTTCCTTCCACTTGATGAGCCGAAGTTGC
>CAZIDB010000217.1:0-7918 GCA_964537965.1 uncultured Melioribacter sp.
TAAACCAATCAACATCCGCAAAACCGGCATCATTAATTTTACCTTCTCTTGTACAAAATAGCCCGACTTTCGCACCAATCCACCTGCCCGGCTTCGCAATAAATTTTTCTTCAACAGTAGTATATGATTTTCCATCTATGCTGTAACTAAAGTAACATTCAGCATTCTTTCTAACTTCAACACGAATATAAATATTAGTACCTTCAAGTTGAGTAAGAACAGTTTCCTTTTCCTGATTCGCTTGATCTGCATTAAGACAAACAGTGTGCGATAGATATAATTTTTTATCAACCTGCTTCAATGAAAGGTAAGAATAATCTGAACCCATTATTATCAATCCTGTTTTCTCTCTATCAGCAAGCGGATGAAAAGTAAGTTTTGTTGTAACTGTAAATTCTTCTGCAGGAAATTTCTGAAGAAGAAGATTTGGAACATCCCAGTAATTTTTAAAACTATCCGGTAAAGGATTGGCAAATAATCTCAGATAACCTTTGGGTCCTGTTGGAAAGGCCCAGTAAGGTTTTGGATTTGCATGCCATTGCCATTGCAAACCAAGTTTGTTGGAATTAAACTCATCTGAAGCCTGTGGTGTTGTAACCGGATATATTTTTTCCGTCTCTGGTTTTGGATAAGTAAGAACGGGTTCACCTGTTCCATCACCGTCATTATCAATTCCGATTACAGGCCAATCATTTATCCACATCATTGGTTGGAGATGAACAATTCTGCCATACGTTTCCCTGTCCTGAAAATGAATAAACCATGATTCACCTAGCGTAGTTTCTACCCATGCTCCCTGATGCGGACCATTGATATTTGTGTTGCCTTGAGTAAGAACAATTTTTTCTTCGTACGGACCATAAATATTTCTAGAGCGAAGTACCAACTGCCATCCCTGCTTTACACCACCGGCAGGAGCAAAGATATAATAATATCCATTTCGTTTATATAACTTTGGTCCTTCAACAGTCGGATGATTACGGTGTCCATCATAAACCATTACTCCTTCATCCAGAATTTTTGTCCCTTCTGAATTCATTCTATTAATTACAAGAATACTTTTTATTCCCGCACGGCTTCCGGCATATGCATGAACCAGATAAACACTTCCATCATCATCCCACAGAGGACAGCAATCAATCCATCCTTTCATTTCTTTTACAAGTAAGGGTTCACTCCACTGTCCCGAAATATTTTTTGATTTTGTCATATAAATTCCAAAATCAGGATCGCCCCAGTAAATGTAAAACTCATCATTTTTAAATCTTAGTGAAGGAGCCCATACACCGTTTCCATGCTGTGGTTTATCAAATACATCATACGGTTTCAGTTGAGTAATCGCATGACCAATTATTTTCCAGTTCACCAAATCTTTGGAATGAAGTATTGGAAGTCCTGGCACACAATTAAAGCTTGATGAGATCATATAATAATCATCACCAACTCTTATCGCATCAGGGTCTGAGTAATCAGAAAAAATAATTGGGTTCTTGTAGGTACCGTCTCCGTTATCCGGCATCCAGACTTTGGAGAGAGAAGTATCCTGAGAATAAATTGAAAAGCTAAATAATGAAACAAAGATTAAGGATAGAGAAAATCTTAAAGTCATTTTGGACTACCTGAAATTAAGTTGGGATAAAAATAAAGAATCAGAAACTAAATTGAATATCATACTTGAGTTTAAAAATAAAAACATTGTTGTCTATAATATCACAAGAGTTTTATTCCATCAATTGTGTATGGTACAAATAGATTTGGGAATCATGATTAAGACCAAGTTTACTAGAAAATGGCTGGAGTAAGAATAAACTTTTCACTTAATCATAATTTAAATCTCGGATTTAAATTCTTCCAGATAAAACTAATTCAGATTTATTTGCTTTTTTGTTCATCAGGCATAATTATAATATCTTTCCTGCGTTCCTCAGGAGTAACATTCAAATATTGCAGTTTTCCATTTACAAGATTTCCTTCAACAATTGTATTATACGGTGCGTGCAGTTTAAATTCTACGTTCCATTCCTTTGGCCAGCATGGGAACAGACGAATTTCTTTCCCTTCGCATTGAAGCAGCATATAATTAAGAGCGAGTTGTAAGTTTCCGCCATGGTCAACATCCGGTATCCAATCATGGAATGCATTCCACATAGTTGGAAAGCGGCTTTCATTGTAATTTGATGGTATCACCCTGTTGATGACAAAATTTTTAGCTGTATCAACCAAACCAAGTAGCGCTGCATCAACTGCATTTTGATGCCAGCAATATTCATCCTTATGCAGGCGATTTAAAAAAGTATTTACTGCCAGCATTGTATCTTTCTTACCTATTCCGAAGATGCGATACGGAAATACTGCATACAACTCGGGATTCTCCATATTCATTTTCATATCAAATAAATATGCGGGCGCCAGATACTTCTTACCATTTATTTCATTTATCGGAAGAGCAGGTAAATGCTCAATAACAAATTTCCATCTGTTTCTCTGTTCTTCATTTAAAAATAATTCCGGCAAAGAAAGAAGTTTATTTAATGTATAATACAATCCTGCTATTTCTGGCAATGGATTAACAGCAACATGATAAGTCTCCAGAGATTGAGCCGGACCAAAATGTATTTTCCCGCGGTTATCAAGCTGATAATGTAGCTGATAAAATTTGGTGATCTCTTCGGCGTGCGGTAGTAAAATATTTTTTGCAAAGGCTGTATCCAGTGTATATTCGTAATATTCGTACATCATAAGCAATTGTTCAATTCCGTTCTGCCAGTAGAATGTAAGATATGTGCACTCAGCCAATGGACTTCTGCGCTCATTGAACGGGGTCCAGCCATAATGTCCGCTAACCTCAGCACCCCAGAAAGTTGCTGTCTCCGGAAAGAAAGCTCCGTCATGATTAAAGAATATTTTTGTTCTCTCCTTTTGTAAAGGTAACATGTTATGATACATATTAAACCAGGGCTGCATTAAATCGAAATCACCCTGCTCATACATTGGATAATAAATTAATCGTTGATTCTGAAACCAGAAACCCGGTCCGCCCCAACGCCTGTAATCAGGATTATCCTTAATTCCATAGCTAAAAATTGAACCGTTGAATTTTATCGGAAGCTTTCCCCTGCCCGCACAGGCATTCATATAACGGCAAAGGTTATAAGCACGCGAAACCATAAAAGCAGTACTATCAATACCTTCATTATTCCCGCTTATGTTTACTTTGCTTCTGTTCCAGAAATTTTTCCACCAGTTAACATGCTGAAACTTCAGGTCTACTTTGTCTGCAATTTTATATGATTCAATTATTGAGTTAAGTTCATCCTTCCATTCATCAACTGAAGAGGGATGTTTTGTTAACGAATAAATCGAAAAGCTGAATTCTTTATTTTCATCTTCAGAAACCAATCTTTTCTCATCTGCAACAACAAAGTCTTCGCCTTCCATAGCGGCGCCAAATATGCGTTTAACTAAAGGATGGTTTAATTTTTTGATAGCATCATTCAATCCTTGCAAATTCATATTTATCTCATACGGATCATTTTCAGGTTTTCTATTCCCATGATACCAGGTTAAACGTGAACCTGTTTTTTCATATTTGTCCGGGTAAATTATAGTCTGGAATTTATCCGGTCCATATAAATTTTTAAACATATCGCTAACTTCGGTTGTACTCATTTTAGTAATGCTGTCACGCCAGGTTTCTAGAAATACTTCCTGCTGAAATTTATGTTTTCCCTTAGTTTCGACATTAATCACCGGATGATTAGCATCAACCCAAATACGGACTTCCAGCCAATTCCCTTCGGTGATTATAATTTCACTTTGATTGAGATTCAGGTTTTGCTTAAAATTACTGTTGCTAGTAAAAGGATTCGGAGTAAAGCAAATTCTTATCTTTCCTAATTTTAACAACGATGCATTTTCATCGTATGAATCAGTTTTACCAATTAGAAACAGAACATCCCCATTCTTTTCAACCCAAACATTTAAACCAATGTCGCCATTGCCAATTGGCATAGAGCCGGTAAAATCTTTACTTGGAGAATTCCAAACAACATTATATGATGACATATCATTGAATTTCTTATCAGATTGCGAAAATATATTTGTACCAATAAGAATTAGTAAGAAAATTGTTTTCCCCAGCCTTGATAGTATTTTTTGCAGCATTAGTTGAATCTCCATAATTAAGGGGTCAAACCAATCTATGGAAGCGGATTAGAATCCTATAACTGATCATTTCTCATTTTGCATATACATTGGTATTCAATCATCTTTTCTATACAATTACACACAAAAGATTTTTTGTTGAAATATTATAATTATTTTTACCATACTTTTTCAATTTCTTCCAGAGGCTTGTTTTTAGTTTCTGGTATAAATTTCCATGTAATAAAAATTGCTGGCAGGCAGGTAATTCCAAATAACCAGAATGTACCTTTCGCATTTATAGTTTCCAGCAGCCACGGAGTAAACTGACCTACCAGCCAAACACTGAACCAAAGCGCAAGTGTTGCCACTGCCATTGCTCTTCCTCTTATTCTTGTAGGATAAATTTCAGCTAATATAACCCAAACGACAGGACCGAATGAGAAAGCGAAACAAGCTATATAGAACAATATAAAAGCAAGTAGCAATGCGCTAGAGTTAATGTTTAATGCAAACAATATTCCTATGGCAAGTAAACCGATTACAGCCCCTGATATTCCCCAGATTAATAATGGTTTCCTGCCAAATTTATCTATTGTAAAGATTGCTACAAAAGTAAAAAGTGTATTTACAATTCCTATTGTTACCTGTCCCCAGAAAGCATCACCTGAACCTAATCCAGCTTCTTTCAGAATTTTAATTCCGTAATAAATAATCGCATTGATTCCGCTGAATTGCGAAAACATCGCCAATGCAATTCCAATGACCAGAGCTTTAAATATTCCAGGACTAAACAAATCCCTGAACGAACCTGATTTTGTTTCAAAACTAAGCAAAATTTCTCTAATTTCTATTTGGGCATTTTCTTCACCGTTAATTCTGGCAACAATGTTATGAGCTTTTTTCTCTTTCCCTTTTGAAATAAGATAACGAGGAGACTCAGGCACAAAAAGTAGAAAGAGAAAGAAAAAGATTGCTGGTAAGATTCCGGCACCAAACATTCCGCGCCATAATTCCGTAATAAATAACCATTGCCATAACGATCCATTAGAATATGTTGCTGTATGCGATGCAGTTAATATCAGATAGTTTGAAACATAAGCGGCTAATATTCCAATAGTAATAGCAAGTTGATACAAGGTTACCATCTTTCCGCGCATATGGGCAATAGAAATTTCCGAAATATATAATGGTGAAACAATCGATGCCACACCAATTCCAAGTCCGCCAACTAACCTGTAAATAACAAGTTCTGTATATGACGCGCTTAAAGCGCAACCAATAGCTGAAATTGAAAATAAAACTGATGAAAGAAGAAGAACCGGTTTTCTTCCAAATCCATCACTTAAAAAACCGGCAATTAAGACACCTAAAATACATCCTAAGAGTGCAATCCCAACAAACCAACCTTCAGCCAGTGCATCGAGTTGAAATTTATCTTTCACAAATCCTTCTGTGCCGGAAATTACGGCGGTATCAAAACCGAATAGAAATCCACCTAGTGCCGCTACAATAGAGAGCATTAACAGATAGCCTCGGTTTTCCTTATCATTCATATAAATAATTTTCATGGTCGACCATCATTTTAAATTTTTAGTTGAACTAAAATCGAGCTACATTTTTACTCGACTGATATTTCATCAACGAAAATCCAGGCTTTCTCTCCCGCGCCTTTATGCCACGCTGGGCACACACCAATGCTCTTTGCATTTACTCTGATATATCTGCCAGAAATATTTTTGGTTTCAGTCTCAAAAGATTTTACATGCGGCGTATTTTCATTTTGTGGTGAATCGTTTTTAATTTCACCAACAGAAACAAAATCCTTTCCATTATCGGAGATTGAATATGTAACTGATTCCGGTAAGAATATAAATGAATTCACATCACTTAAGTAAGTTGAAGATATTTTTCCAATTTGTTTAATTGCACCAAGATCAATTACTACATCAGCATTATTCCCATTATAACCCTGCCATTTACCATCATTAAAATTGATGCAGCCGTTAACACCATCAACTAAAGTTAAATTACCGGAACCTGCATACTTGTTATCATATTGAGTCTTATACTCAATCGAATATTTTGCTTTGCTGAACACCACGCTTACCGGCAGGCTTCTTTTCTTATCGAGAGAAACTGCAATTGCTGTTATCTTTGCTGATGATGTTAAAAGGATTTCTCCGTTGTAAAATGCTGATTTTTCATCTGGGGTACTTCCGTCTAATGTAAAATAAATTTTTGCTCTCTTGGTATCGCAGGAGATTTTTACTTTCATTGTATCTTTAAATGATCCGCCATTCGGTTCGAAAGTAATTTCCGGCGGAGCTTTATAAATTCCAAGTGAAGAAAGAGTCGGATTAGTGCGGCTTTGATCAATTATAATTTTTATCCTGTCAGTGTAAACATCAGGAAAGCGCAGCAACCTTTTATAACCAACGGTTGTTCCTTTTGTAAATGTCCGCCACAATTGTCCATCCCAGTAATCAAGATGAAATTTTTCAATACGCTGTCCTGCCATAATGTTTTCCTGCAGCATAATACAGTTAAACGTTCTTCCTTTTGTCATCTGAACTTCAATTGCTGCCTTGTTTACATTTTTATCTGTTGTCCAGAATGTCTGTATATCATCATCAAACAAATATTTTGCTTCATTGCCCACAACTTCATTGGAAACAATTGTCTTTGCATTCTTTGCAAAATTTTCTTTAAATGTTTCATCAAGCAGATAACGAAACCCCTGCAAGCTTTTAATATCGTTATCATTAATCAGTCCGCATTTATCAGGAGGGACATTTAAAAGCAAAACTCCGTTTAATCCAACTGAGTTATAATAAATATCTGCAAGTTTGTAAGGAGATTTAACAAGTTCATCTTCATTCTGATGATAGAACCAGCCGGGGCGAATTGAAACATCTATTTCTGCGGGATACCAAACAAGTGATTTCGCATTCTGAATTTTTTCCCCGCTGCCCAAATCTTCATCCATAAGATTGCGTGGAATGAAAGCGCCATCTCCTGCCTGTTGTTGTGAGCTTTCAGCAATTTCATTTTGATTTGTACTCGTTCCCGGAAGGACACTCCATTCAGTCTGTCTTCCGTAACCTGATTCAGTCCCAACCCATCTTACATCAGGACCCATAACAGCAATTACCGCATCCGGCTGAAGTTTTCGAATAAGTTTATAATATGATTGCCAGTCGTACTCTTGTTTTTTACCATTCGGTCCTTCACCATTTGCACCATCAAACCATACTTCTGACACTTCTCCGTAATTCGTTAAAAGCTCAGTTAATTGATTTATGAAATGTGTATTGTATTCAGTTGTACCGTAAGTTTTCTCATGCAGATCCCAGGGTGATAGATAAACTCCAAATTTAATACCGGCTTCTCTGCAGGTATTTGATAGATCTTTTACAATATCTCCTTTTCCATTTTGAAAAGGAGTTTTTGAAAGGTTGTAATCTGTAAATTTACTTGGCCACAAACAAAATCCGTCATGATGCTTTGCGGTTAAAATTATTAATTTGAATCCAGCATCTTTAAGAACGGATACCCACTGCTTAACATTTATTTCTACAGGGTTAAATTTTGAAATGTCTGTTTTATGCAATCCCCATTCCACATTATCAAAAGTATTTATACCGAAGTGTATGAATGCTGTAAGCTCAAGTTTCTGCCATTCATATTGTCTTTCCGAAGGAATGACATAAGCTGCTTTCTCAATAATTTGTTCGGGAGTATCCTCAGGATTTATAATGACATAATTCCCTTT
>CAZIDB010000218.1:0-7831 GCA_964537965.1 uncultured Melioribacter sp.
GGTCCAATAAGGTTATGGGAAACCACCGGTACAACATCTGAACAAAAGAGTGGTTTGGATTTATCAACTGGTCTTGCACAGTCTACAAGCTTAGCAAGTGAAAAGGGTAACGTAGATCTTTATTATTCCAGCGATGGTTTCTTAGTAAGATCTGCGGATTATACCGGATTAACCAGAGTTACCTATTTTAAAGTTGGATCTGCCGGCCTTCTTACAGATGGTGTAGATTCACCCACAAAAGACAATACCTGGATTAAGAATATGGGTGACAGAGAGACCAATTACGTTTTCTTGTTAGATAATGATGGAAATTATTCCAAACTTAAAATCACAAGTTATGGTGGTGGAACACCTGGAAATCCAGCTTATGTTGAAGTACAATGGATTTACAATAAGACCGTTGGTGATAAGAGATTCTAATTTATAAGCAATATTTTTCTTTTAAGGCTGTCTGCTAAAGGCAGCCTTTTTATTTATAATTGATCTCTGAAGAAATCCTACCTGAAAATAATTATATTGGAATCAATAATTTTCTTTACAAGCGATTAGAGTTTTATCTTGACGGAAACTTATCATAAATGGAATTCAATGTACCTCAGCAGAGATTTTGAAATGCTTGTGTTCGGCAATGATGGCTTTCCTATTGTTTTATTTCCACCAGAGAAAGGAAGATATTTTACTAATAAAGATTTTGGACTTGTAAATTCCGCAAATGATTTACTCGATTCAGGTAAAATAAAAATTTACTGCCCGGACGGAATTGATAATGACAGCTGGTACAATTATTCAATTCATCCCGCCGATAGAATTAAAACTCATAATGGTTATGAGAACCTTATTTTATACGATGTTATTGCTTTTGCAAAACATGAAACCGGCAAAAATAAAGTTTGTTTGGCAGGATGCGGATTTGGTGCTTATCATGCTCTCAATACCGGCATGCGTCATCCTGATCTTGTTGACTCACTAATTTTGCTTGGTGGATTTTATAACATTCGCCGGTTTATTTACGGCTTTTATAATGATGACGCATATTTTAATTCTCCGCTTGATTATTTGCCGGGACTGGAAGATTCCTGGTATCTTGATAGAATAAGAAAAATGAAAATCATTATAGGTACAGGGGAAAATGATTTATATCTGGAAGAAAACAAACAACTCTCATCAGTATTTTTAAATAAACAAATTGATCACTGGCTAAATATTAAACAAGGTGCGGGGCACGATTGGAATTGGTGGCGTGAAATGTTTCCTGATTATCTTAACCGTTTAACAATTGTTCAGAATGAAAAATCCGCCAGGTTAATTGCTGATTAGTCTTTATATCGTTCTCCAGCCACAGGTTGGTAAACTTAATCTTATTCTTACTCCATCCAGAGGCTGGTAAACTTAATCTTATTCTTAATTCAACCAAAGCAGGGTATTGTAGAATTAAATATTAGCGCATCTTGAGCGAAGTCGAAAGATGATTTTAAATTATTTTCGTGGTTCGACTCCGCTCACCACGAAGATTTTTTTTCTATGCAACAGCCTGCAAAAACTGGTAATCTTACTCCAGCCTACGACTGGTAAACTTTTTCTTACTCTTTCTCTTAATCATAATCTTAATTGTATAGTACCGCAGAAAGATAACCGACTACTTCCGAATCATCACCGGTAGTATCACCCGAATCACTTCTGTGAAGCACTTTTGATTTGGTAATATTCATCATAGATGCAGTTTTTAAGGCAACCACAATACCACCTCCTCCGCATGCTTCACACTTACTTAGCTCAAGATCATTCTGGAGGGATTCAAAATCAAAATTAGTTATATGCCTTTCAATTACTGAATCCAGATGGTCGGCAACAACTTTAGAATAAAAGTGCGAAAGATCAGAACTGGAAATAATAATTGTATCTTCATCAACTACTTTAGATAATTGTTCTGCAAGTTCAAACAGATAATTTCTTCGCTGATCACCAATAACCATTGGAACAATTGAAAAATCTTTTAGCACAATTTGAAGAAACGGAAGCTGAACTTCTATTGCGTGTTCCTGCTTATGTCCTTCCCTTCCCGCAAAAATTACTTTACTGCTTTCTACAAGTTTATCTCTTACTTCCTTGTTAACCGGCACCGTTCCTAACGGAGTTTCATATGCATCTCCATTAAAGATAGATATTCCCTGGAAGTATTCCCTGTGGCTCGGAGAAATAACAATAATGGTTTTGTATTTCCTTCCGGTTAGTAAGTTAAATGCATAGGCGGCAGTTTTTCCTGAATACATATATCCGGCATGAGGAACAATACAAGCGAAAATTTTTTCGGGATGAAAATCAGTTTTATTTTCTTTGAGCATATAATTTATGCTGTCTTCTAATTTCCTGGTGTTAGCAGGATAAAACATTCCCGCTACGGCAGGTGGTCTAATTGCTTGCATGTTCTTTCCTCCATTCAACTTCGGAGAATACAGTTGCGGTGAATAATTTCATGTTTAAAGTTTTTGTCCTCCATAATCCTGCGGGCAAACCTGCTTTTCTGCAAATTGAACTCAGGTATTCTTCTTTATTCATATTATGTTCAATTGGAACCTGTGGCAGTAACAGTCCGCGTTTACCGTGTTCTTCCACAATCAGGCCGTGTTTGCCAAGTTCAATTTCATCATAGCTGTTCATTTTAAATGGTGGTGATAAAACAGAAATCTCGATTTCAATTTTATTCAACTCTTCTTTTGAGAGAGGATAAAAACGCGGGTCTCTGATTGCAGCAGATTTTGCAGCGTCAACAACAGTATCAAAAAGTTTGTTATCGGAAATTATGTAACCGATACAGCCTCTAAGCTCTTCATCAATTTTAAGAGTTACAAATGCACCTGCTTTAAGCGCAAGATTTGGAAATGTAAAATAATCAGGCTGTTGAACAGGTTTATGATTAAAAATTTCCTCAATGGATAACCTCGCGGTCTTAAGCAGAATTTCCTTTTCTTTAACCGTCAATTCCATTTGATCCTCCTTGAAATTAACTTATCTCAAATACTTCAACTTTAGTTTTCTCTTTAATCACAAATAAAAGATTGTCTTTCATAAAGTAGGAATCGGGAACATAAGAATTAGCATCACTTAAAAGAACTTTACTTATAATGTTGGAAGTATTTTTTAAATCGGTAATAAAAAATTTATTTACAAGTTTTCCATATTCAGTTTTTGTAAAGATATTAAAAAACAGAAAATCTTTGTACAAAATATATTCAATATTCCCTTCAGGTAACAAACCGTTGGTATTGTTAACAATAATTGATTTTACTTCGTCACTTTCGTCATCGTTTTTAAAGATGAAGGGAAAGCTGTAAGCCTTATATTTTTCCTCTTCAGGAATTGATTCTCTTATTATATTTATAGAAGCGGCATCTTCACCATGCTCATCAATTAATTCACCTGTAAGGTAATTAAGCGTAAAGAATTCTCTTGTTTCAAATTTCTGCCTGAACACATAAACTTTGTCTTCGTGAATAAAGAGAAAGGAATATTTATCGGTTTGCCACAAAACTTTTGATGAATCGATATCATAAGCGATAATGACTTTATGCCCCGGCATGTTCGGTTGAGTAAACTTGTGGAAGTAAATTATTTCTTTATAGATAGTCTCAATTCCAACCCAGTATTTTTCGTTGAGCTGAAAATCTTTAAAGACTGGTTTGCCATCTTCAGCCTGGACACAATTATAAAAAGCTTCCCGCTTTTCAATGTCTCTTTCTTCAATTATCAATTTATTTTTATCGGATAACAGCAGCCGCCAGATTTGTCTTTTATTGGTGACTGTGTACTTTTTATTTATCTTCATTTTACTTTTAATTACTTTTACATCAAATTATATACAGCTATTAATTGCAGCATTAAATTTGCAATTATTTTTGAAAAATCCAACTTACTATGGAATCGTTATGAAGAGTCTTAATACAACATTCAGGTTAACCTGTATCGCAATTCTTGTAACCGCTATTAATATTTGCTTTGCACAGAGCTTTGAAATAAATAAGATTGAGCCGCCAAACTGGTGGGCAGGCATGAAAACCAACAAAATCAATCTGATGGTTTATGGAAAGAATCTGGCAGAGGTTCAGGCTCAGTTCACTTTACCAGGTTCTAAAGTTGTTAAGATTAATAAAGCTGAGAATACCAATTACATTTTTATTGATGCAGAAATTGGCGACAAAGCAGACGAGACAAATAAAATTATTTTTACAAGCGGAAATGACAAAGTAGAATTTGCCTTCCCGATTTGTAAGAGAGAAAATGCCGATGATCGTTATAAAGGATTCAGCCAGAAAGATGTAATCTATTTGATTATGCCAGATAGATTTTCCGATGGTGATATAACAAATAATTCAGTTGAAGGCTTAGTTGATAAATATAATCCGACGTCAAGAATCGGAAGACATGGCGGAGACATAAAAGGAATTCTGAATCATCTAGACTATGTGAAGGATTTAGGATGTAATACAATCTGGATGACTCCGCTTACAGAAAATAATATGGGAATAAGTTACCACGGTTATGCGGTAACGGATCATTATAAAATTGATGCACGGTTCGGAAGCAATAAAGATTATTTTGATTTGGTAAAGGAAGCTCATCAGAAAGGATTAAAAATTATTTTAGATCATGTGGCAAACCATATTGGCATAAATCACCCCTGGATGAAAAATCTTCCCTTTCCTGATTGGATAAACGGTGATGCGAAAAATTTCCATACAACCTCTCATCATAATTCGTCTTACTACGATATCAACAGTGATGAACAAACGAGAGAATATTCAAATACAGGTTGGTTCGTTAAAGAAATGCCTGACCTGAATCCGCGAAATCCATTCCTTGCCAGGTATCTTATTCAAAACACAATCTGGTGGATTGAATCCAGCGGGCTTGACGGAATAAGAGAAGATACTTACCCGTATGGCGATCAGAAATTTTTAGCTGATTGGGCTAAGACAATTTTGGAAGAGTATCCTGATTTCAATATTGTTGGAGAAGTATGGATTGGCGATCCGGCATTCAGGGCTCCGTTTCAGAAAGACAGCAGATTTCCGAAAGAGTTTGATAGTAACTTACCTGCAGTGACCGATTTCGGATTTCAGGAAGCATGCCGAGATGTATTTGCGAATGATAAAAGTATCAGGCTGATTTACGAATTAATTGCAAAAGATAATCTTTATGCTAATCCGACAAACCTTGTTACTTTTATTGATAACCATGATATTGAAAGATTAATCTTTTCAACCAATGGCAACTTAGGTAAGACTAAGCAGGCATTGGCACTGCTTCTTACTACAAGAGGAATCCCACAGATATTATACGGAACAGAAATTGGTTTAATGGGCGGGAAAGATCATGGAGAATTACGCCAGGATTTTCCCGGTGGTTTTCCAAACGATAATAGAAACGCATTCAATAAAGACGAACGGACTGAACAGGAAAATGATATCTTCAACTTCACGAAGAAAGTGCTTGAGATAAGAAAAAGTTTTACAGCACTGCAGGATGGAAAACTAATTCACTACCCGCCGAAAGATGAAGTTTATTATTACTTCAGAGTAAAGGAAGGGCAAAAGATTCTTGTTGTTATAAATAACAATAACAATAGTGTTGAATTCAATCCGGAGTTTATTTCTTACCAGTTTGAAAATAAAACTGCCTTAATTGATTTGATGAATGGTGATGAAATTAAAATCACTGATGGTTTTGAAATTCCTTTGGAAGCGATTGGTGTAAGAATTTTTGAAGTGAGGTAAAACTAGCGGTTTACATTTAATTTTTTTTCTAATGTACTCGCCACCTTTCTGGTACTGTCTAAAAATTAGTGTAGCTGTCATTGCGAGGAGTATAACGACGAAGCAATCTATCTCATCAACACTAGAAATTAGATTATTTCACTTTGCTCGCTATGACAATTCTACTTTTTATACAATCCCGTGGTTGGGCAAGTTGAAAGAATAAAAAATTCTCTTAATCAAACGCCGGTATAATTTTCGTCATAATAAGTTCAACTGTACTCATACACTGCTGTCCTGCAACTGAATCATCTATTCCCGAAGAATTGTTTATTGCAATAACAATAAGATTCAAATCAGGTACTACAACTAAAAACTGCCCGGCCCAGCCCATACCAAATTTAACCGGATGACCATTAATTCCATCCATCCAAAAACAATAACCATAACCTGAGTGATATGGTAAAACATTATTAGTTGTTATCTTAAAAGTTGTCGCCTGCTTCATCCATTCGGTGGAGATAATTCTTTTGCCTCCATATAAACCTTCATTCAAAATAAGCTTTCCGATTTTTAACATATCACTTGCAGAAAGACTTAGAGACGAACTGCCGTAATTGTATCCCTTTTTATCCTTAGACCAGGTTCTGCTTCCAATACCAAGCGGTTCAAAAAGATTTTGTTGCGCAAAATCGGCGGTGCTCATTCCTGCCGCCTGTGTTAAAATTACGGAGAGCAGATGGCTTGCGCCGGAATTGTAATTGAAATGTGTCCCAGGCTCATACTCAAAATTTTTATCAAGCATATACTGAACCTGGTCGGGTGAATTTGTCCAGGTGCTGTATTCACCTGTAGAAACATTTAATTCTGCCCAAGGCAAACCGCTGCTCATTGTAAGAAGATGCTTAATTGTAATCTTTGCTTTATCTTCTGTTACTTGATAACCTGCTGCAGAAATATATTCAGACATTGATTGGTTGACTGAATCAATAATTCCTTTATCAATTGCAATTCCAATTAGTAAAGCAATGATACTTTTAGTAACTGATTTTATTGGAAAAGAAACATCATAGCCTGATGTGTTGGAATATTTTTCTTTCAGAATATTATTGTCTTTAACAACTACCAGACTTCTTATGCTTGTATATTGGTCTGCTATTGCAAATGCTTCATCAAGCTTTTGATTAATCTCTTCTTCCGAAGGTGAAGTTGGAGAGGAGCTTTTTGAACAAGAAAGAAAATTCTGGAAAACCAGTAAAATTAAAAGAAGAACTTTACCTGTCATCTTTACCTTTTTCAAAAATGCTTCTCCAATTCCTTATTGATTAAGATTTGTTTCTTAACAACGACAAGGATTTATCTATTGCCAAATTCGCCAGAATAAAGTGCAAAAGCAATAAGATACATTATCATTCTCAAACCGAAAAAAATTTAACATTATAAATCACATAAAAGCAATTAAAAGATTTTCTGAAAATTTTCCGACAATGCTTTAAACAAGAGTATATATTAATAGTGGATTTATATTTTTATTAAATATTGGAAATGGATTTTATAAAATATTTTTTGGGGAAAAATTCAATGATTGTTTAAGAACGCAAGGTTAAACGATGATGCGAAAAATATTCCTGATACGAAATATTTACCTGTGTATATTACTTATGTAATCTTTATTCTTATAAATAAAAGGAAATTATTGTTGGAATAATCCATGCCGCTCTTTTTTACTAAATAAGGTTTAAGAATGAAATTAAAATTACTTTTTGTTTTAACGATGTTATTATTAGCCGGATCCATTGCAGTAGTTAAAGCTGAGATCCGTTATGTAAGCAAAACCGGCAGCAGCACACCCCCTTACACAAGCTGGCAAACAGCAACAGACAGCATACAGAAATGCATAAACAGTTGTAATGATGGTGATACTGTTGTAGTAGCAAATGGAATATACAAAGAAACCTTATGGGTTGATAAAGCTATATTATTGCTTGGCAGTAGTTTGGACAACACAATAATAGATGGCACCGGATTGGAAGCCAGACCAGATGATGGATATACCGGGATTACGGTAAATATAAAAAGCG
>CAZIDB010000219.1:0-7807 GCA_964537965.1 uncultured Melioribacter sp.
TTGTATTGTCATAATTCCCTGTGGGTCAAAATATGGCATTCTGAAAATTCTGTCACCGATTGGAATCCCATCTCTCTGAACACCTGGAAAATCCTTGTTATCTAATGCAATACCCATATCTTTATAAGCAAGCATATCACCGGAGATAGTATATTCTTCACCATCAAACCCCTTTTTGTTAACGGGTAAATGATAAACCTTTCCTTTTGAATCGGTGGCTTCTACGTGCAGCCAGAGTATCCTGTCTTCAACTGATCCGGTAGGAAATTTATGACCTGTTTTTTGGTTAAATAAAATTGCTGTTAGATTAACTGTTTCGCCGGGTTCGGCTTCACGAATTTCAGGATGGATTCTTATTTCGATTGTACCTTTTACTTTGCCCGGATCGTGAGCCCCGTGAAATAAATGTTGGCGCGCATCAGCATATTTTTTCCCAAGGTTAGAAGTTTTTGTTTCTGCCGGCGGCATATGACATGTTTGGCATTGAACCCCATCTTTTGAATAAGGTCCCTCTTTCCATTCAAGATGGGTTGATTTGACCCAGATGCCGTAAGAATTTTTTTCGTTATGGCAGACGCCGCAGAATTCACTCTTTTTAAAAATATCAAGTTTCTTTATCTCGTGCGCAGGTGAAAGCAATTCCGGCATTCTTCCTGAATATTTAGTTCTGCCCGGTTCAGAAATAAAATTGAAATTGTAAGGTGTATCTCCGCTAAAACCTGTTATTGAATGGCAAACAGCGCAGGAAACAGATTCATTTGCACGGGATTTCAATTCAGGTTTCTGTGGTGGAATATCACCGGCTAAGAAAGCCAAAGGAGAATGGCAGCCGTTACAACCGGCTTTAACTTCTGCAACAAAAGGATCTTTTTCTGCATGCGGTATAGCTAATTTGAAATATTCAATTTCATCCCAATGATGAGTATAAGCCTGCGACATCATTGTTTGTTTCCATTGCTCAAAATAATCTTTATGGCATGCGCTTCCGCAGTAAGTTGGTTTCTCAAAATCATTATAACTTTTTGTGCCCAAAGCTTCCCCACCGGTTTTTTCCTGGCCAAGAATAAGACAACTGAAAAAAGTAAAAAATAATGGTAAGAGGAATTTTCTCATTTTACCTCCGGCTTAACTTCAAAATTTGAGTAAAGAGAATGAAAGAGACTAAAATATCATGTTTAAAATTACTCGTGTGTAAATTCTAATTATTTATTAAAAAAGTCAATCATTATAGACTAAAGTCGGTATGAATTTTAATCTTCCAACAAAAGAAAAAAGTTAAACAAGCATAATAGGAATATGAAGAAGCGCCCAGGAAATAAATCTTATTGAAGTCTCTTTTCTTGTGGTTGCAGAGAGTGAATAGAAATAAGTTCCTTTCATTAAAGTATTACTCATCATTGCAAATATTATGCTTTGATAAAGAATTGGAGATAACCCAGTTGAATTGTTTACTATTGAGATTACATAAGGATCAATATCCGTCATACCGATAATGAATGAGAGAACAAGTAAACCAAAGTTGCCAACATAAGTTCTAAGATAGTTAGTAAGTACAGATAGCAAAACAAAAAGTACAGCAAAGATCAATGCGGGTTTAAGTTCAAAAGGATTATGAATGCCGGAAAAATCAGAATGGTCTTCAGTATTTTCCTTATTCCTCAATCCGGTTGTAAGCATCATTCCGATTACGGATAAAGCGATTAACCTCCACCACAACTCCTGTATAAAAGAAAAATTAATTACCCAGATAATTATAAGTATTCTAAGGTACATTACGCTGCTTGCAAGTATGGAGGACTGAAGCGAGAATAAAGCTTTACCAGGATATTGTTTTGCAGTTCTACCTGCAGAAATTGTAACAGCAGTGGAAGATACAATTCCACCCATAATACCGGAAAGACGCATTCCAACCTTACTGCCGAATTTTTTAATGAGAAAGTAACCGACAAATCCTATTGAGGAAACCATTACAACAATTTTCCAGATATTCTGGGGATTTAACCTGAACTGTGTATAATCCTGGTTAGGGAGCACAGGAAATATTATGATGGTAACAATAAGGAACCTTAAAGTGGCAAGGTATTCAACTTTATTAAGCCGTTCAACATAACTTTCAAGCTGAGCTTTTTCTGAAAGGAGCAGCGCATTTATAATTCCCATAGATAAAGCGATCCATACGTCGGCAAGCATTGTTAATGCTCCAACAGTGAATGTCAGCAATGCAGTTACTTCACTTGTAAACCCAAACCGGCCTTCCTTAGTTTTGGTATAATAAAACAACCCTGAAAGAATAGCAATTGACAGCAGTCCGACTGGCAAAATATAAATTACTCCAACTTTGTACAACCAGGCACAGCTAAAACCAAGCAAGCTGATAATAGGAAAAGTTCTTACACCGCCAAGAACAAATTTTTTCTTTTCAATTTTAGTGCTCTCGCGTTCAAGTCCGATAAGAAAACCTAACGCTAAGGCAATAACAAAACGTATTTCAATACTGAATTCAAATGTGTTCATGTTTTTAACCTTTGTTACTGGGTTGCAAAATAATAAAAGAAATATTGAAAATCATAAGCATTCGGGGTGATTAAATGAATCTGAATTAAGAGAGCTGCCTGATTTGGTTCAAATAAAAATATCTAAGCAACCTCTACGAATTTTACTATATTTGTTAAGCAATTTTTAAGTTATTGAAAGCAATAAGTTTTATGATTTTCAGCAGATCCTTGTTTCTCTTTTTAATTGTAGTGCTTCTGTCAAATGTGGGATTATCACAGAATGGTTTAGTCCGCAGTTATCACTCAAATGGAAACCTTGAATCGGTAATTGTATATGTAAATGATATACTAGACGGCACAGCAAGATATTTTTATGAAGATGGTGTTCTTAAAGAAGAAAAAAATTATTCGCAGGGAAAGCTGCACGGATGGATAAGAACATATTATCCAAACGGTGCACCAAAGGAAGAGTATTATGTTTATGAAGGTAAACTAAACGGAGTTGCAAGAGACTATTATGAGAATGGTGGCTTGAAACGAATGAGAGTTTATGATTATGGAATTCTTCAACGTGAACAATATGTTTCATATGATTCAACTTTAGCGCCACCGGCTAAAGAGACTATAAGAAGTTTAGCTAACGCAAAAGAACAATCCCAGCGAATCAAGGAAAACAGCAAAGATAAAAGAGAAGTGCCTGAACCGGTTGAACAAATAGTCAATGGAACTAAAACTGCTGCTGTTAACCTAAACGAAGCGCCGAAGTTTACTCCTGTTGAAGGGAAATATTATACAACCGTAGACGAATTGCCAAAACCGGTTGAGGGACCAAGTGCAGTTTTTTCTAAATTAGTATATCCTGATGAAGCAAAGAGATTAAGCATTAAAGATATTGTAGTTTTAAAAGCATTTATAAATGAAAGTGGAAATGTGGATAAAACTGAAATTATAAAAAGTGTTGGTTATGGCTGCGATGAAGCTGCAATTAAAGCAGTAACAGATACAAAATTTTTCCCGGCTAAACTGAAAGATCAAAATGTAAAAGCGCAGTTAACAATTCCTGTAAAATTTAAATTGGAAAATTAGTTTATCGTCTACCGCGCTTTATTTGTAACTCATTGTAACAAGTAATCCATTCAAAAGTTTTAAACTATTCTTTATCCTTTTCTTTCTCTTTTTTCATTTTCTTGATGAAAGGAGATAGCAAATCAATCGGGACAGGGAAGATAGTGGTAGAATTTTTCTCAGTTGCTACCTCGGTTAACGTTTGCAGAAATCTTAATTGTACGGCTACCGGATGCTCACCAATCACCTTTGCCGCATCAGCTAATTTCTGGCTTGCCTGGAATTCACCGTCGGCATGAATTACTTTTGCCCTGCGTTCTCTTTCAGCTTCTGCCTGTTTTGCCATTGCACGTTTCATCTCTATCGGAAGATCGACATGTTTAACTTCAACATTAGATACTTTTATTCCCCACGGTGAAGCCTGATGATCAATTATAGTCTGCAATTCAGAATTAATCTTTTCGCGTTCAGAAAGAAGTTCATCAAGCTGAGATTGCCCAAGTATACTGCGGAGTGTAGTCTGAGATAATTGTGAAGTTGCATGCAGATAATTTTCAACCTCAACAACTGCTTTATCCGGCTGAATAACCCTGAAATAAACAACGGCATTAACCTTCAGAGAAACGTTATCTTTTGTAATAACATCCTGCTCTGGTACATCCATAACCACTGTTCTTAAACTTATTTTAACCATTCTATCAATTATCGGGATTAGAAAAATAATTCCAGGACCTTTAGCCCCAATTAATCTGCCCAACCTGAAAATAACACCACGCTCATATTCTTTTAGTATTTTAATTGCACTTGATAAGATGAAAAATGCAAAGAAGACGAGCACAATTAAGAAAGCCGATAATGGCTGCATGAAACCTCCGATTATTTATTTTGCTTTTCTTATTTTCAATATAAGGTTTACTAATTCCGTAACCTGGATTTTTTCACCTTTCTTTATTCTGCCTTCCAGGCTTTCCGCATTCCAGAATTCTCCATGAATTTTTACTTTGCCTTCGGGTACTAAATCTGTGTAAGCTTCACCAATTTCTCCGATGAGACCTGCTGTTCCTGTAACGGGTTTACGTTTTTGGGCTTTAATTCCCATTCCAATTGCAAAAGTAAAGAATACGATCGAAAATAAAACAACGAACAGAACAACTTCCCATGAAAGTTTTGCCGCTTCCCAGAATTCATCAGTATCGAATAACATAAATGAACCTAATGTTAATGATAATACTCCGCCTACAGTTAATAGACCGTGGCTTATGATTTTTATTTCAAGTACAAATAATATGATTGCGAATATGATTAAAGCCATACCGGCATAATTAACCGGTAATGTGTGCATTGAATAAAATGCAAGTATGAGCGCAATTCCTCCTGCTACTCCGGGAAAAATTGAACCGGGATTATAAAGTTCGAACAACAAACCGTAGAACCCTATCATAAATAATATATATGCTATGTTGGGATCGCTCAGGATGTCAAGAATCTTCTGGTTAAAACTCATCTCGGTTTCTAAAATTTCTACATCCAATGTGTGCAGGATTTTTTTCCCATCATTAGTTTCTACTTCAATGTTATTGATTTTAGCAAGTAAATCCTTTAAGTCTGTCGCAACAATGTTTATTACAGAATCTTTTAATGCTTCATTCTCTGTAATAGACACGCTTTTCCTTACGGCTTCTTCTGCCCACTTTATATTTCTCTTTCTCTTTTCGCTAATAGTCTTAATGAATGCTGCCGCATCATTAGTAGCTTTTTCAATCATTGTTGAATCAGCTTTGCCTTCCATAGTTACCGGGTGAGCGGCACCGATATTTGTACCCGGAGCCATTGCTGCAATATGCGCTGCTAAAGTTATAAATGTACCTGCAGAAGCAGCCTGTGAACCCTGGGGATAAACATACACAACAACTGGGATTGAGGATTGAAGTATATCAGTTACAATAACCCTGGTAGATTTTAATAATCCACCGGGAGTATTTAATTTGATTACAATACATTCCGCATTAACCTCTTTTGCTTTTTCAATAGATGAATGTATGAAACCGGCTGTGGCTGGATTAATTGTTCCATCCAGATTTATTGTTACAACTTTCTTATGCTGAGGATAAGTGAAACTGAAAAGTAAAAGTAAGAAGAGAAAAATATTTTTTGAGATGTACATTTTATCTCTTTGAAAATTTCTATTAAAACTTATTAAAAATTGCTATCGAATGCAATTGCTGTATTATCAAACTCCCATGCGAGAAAATTATTTTTTTTAATTGACTTCTATCCTTGACATTTTGATTTGATATTTTATCTTTAATATAAAGAACGAACAAGCGGTGTAAAGGTTTAATGTTATATCAGGTAAAAATGAGAGCAAAGTTAAAAATGAATTCAAGTAATTTTATAAGCACCTATCAAGTCTTCAGGTTAATTAATCTTATCAGAATTATCCGTATCTAAACGGCAAACCTTTTCATTCTCACGATAAATATTTTCACTTAAAAGAGGGCAGGTAAATGGCAGATTTAATTACAATGACTTTAAATAGGCAGAACAGCAAGTTTTTAATATTGACGGTTTATTTTTTTATAACCGCAATTGCGTATTCACAAACCATTAGTTTTAATAAGAGTGATCTTAACGGAGTGAGTCTGTATTATCCTACTTCTTTGCAGTTCGGTCCGGATGGCAGGTTATACATTGCTCAGGTAGACGGTACAATAAAAGTCTTAACTGTAGTAAGGAATTATAAAAACAATTACTCAGTAGTAAAGACTGAGACAATTAATGAAATAAGAAAAATTGTTAATCATGATGATGACGGGAAATTAAATACAAACGTAACAAAACGACAGATTACCGGAATATTAGTTAAAGGAACTGCCGAAAATCCGGTTATTTATGTTTCATCAAGCGATCCAAGAGTTGGCGCCGGTTTAACTGGTAACGATGTTAACCTTGATACAAATTCCGGCATAGTCTCAAAATTGATCTGGGATGGAACAAAGTGGATAAGGATTGATCTTGTTCGTGGTTTACCAAGATCTGAAGAAAATCATTCACCGAATGGAATGGCATTGGATGAAGCTAACGGTATCCTTTACCTTGCTATGGGTGGGCATACAAATATGGGTGCTTTATCTGCTAACTTAGCATTTTTGCCGGAGTTTGCGCTGTCTGCTGCAATCTTATCTATTGATCTTAAAGTTATTGGTGAGACTACTTATGATCTTCCTACTCTTGATGATGAAGACAGACCAGGTGTTGATGATGAGAACGATCCTTTTGGCGGTAACGATGGAAAAAACCAGGCAGTGATTGTACCGGGCGGACCTGTGCAGGTTTATTCACCGGGTTATAGAAATCCTTATGATATTTTAATTGCCAGATCGGGAAAAATGTATGCGGTTGATAACGGCTCAAATGCAGGCTGGGGAGGAGCACCTACAGATTGCTCAAATGATACTGTTGAGGGCGGAAAATCTTATCCGGATGGATTGCATTTAATATCAAAGGATTACTATGGTGGGCATCCCAACCTTGCAAGGGCAAGCAGGTCAAATACTTTTAATATTACTAATCCGCAGTCTCCAATTCCTGTTGGTTATGATGATCCGAGACAATGCAATTACTTAATTCCCGGTGTGGAAAACTTTACATTGGTAACTTTCCCTGAATCGACTAATGGGCTAAGTGAATATACAGCTACTAATTTTAACGGTGAGATGAAAGGGAATTTACTTGCTGCAGGTTTTGATGGCAGAGTTTATAGAATTATTCTGAACGAATCCGGTGATTCTGTTGTACCTGATGGAAAGATTGAACTCTTTTCAAATTTTGGCGAAAGACCACTTGATCTTGTCGCACAATCCGATGACGATATTTTTCCCGGGACAATATGGGTTGCAAATCTTATAAGTAATACTATAACTATTTTCGAACCTAATGATGTTAATTCATGTGATATATCTGATCCATTAGCTGATGCTGATGGTGACGGATATTCAAACCAGGATGAACAATTAAACATAAGTGATCCATGCTCTCCGGCTTCTATTCCGGAAGATTGGGATAAGGATAAAGTTTCTGATCTGCTGGATGCTGATGATGATAATGACGGATTACCTGATACTTCCGATCTCTTTGCGCTTGATAATAAAAATGGTGAGACTACTAAAATTCCGTTTATACGTACCTGGAATAATGATGACTTACAACAGGGTGGAATTATGAGTATGGGTTTTACCGGACTGATG
>CAZIDB010000220.1:0-7754 GCA_964537965.1 uncultured Melioribacter sp.
CAATCCGCCGTAGGAATCTTCATCAGTTAAAGTGTAAACACCAAAATTTTCTATCTCCCTTTTAGCAATAAGGTCTTCAAGAAAAACATGGTATTGCCCAAGCCGGCAGGGGCCGTCTCCTTTTGCCATGAACAATAAAGTTTTTTCATTCTCATCAGTCCGGTTATTATAATATTCAATCATCTGTCCCGCATTAAGCTGCAGCGGAAGACATTCTTTACAGGTAGAATTACCTCTTCCAATCATCAATGTTTCAAACGAATAAACAGGAAGAGCAAATGAATTTATTCCTACTGCCCTGAAAGCAGCAGAGAAGAAGTCTGTTCCTATTTTGCCCATACTTGGTACAAGCATTCTGACCGAAGGATCTGTAATCGATACTTTATTGCCATAGGAATCTTCTATCCAATGCGAATCTAATACCTTTAACGGGCGATATCTTTTAGGTGAGGAAGGATTATCAATATTTTTATTCAGCTCTCTGTAGCTTTTAATTATATCTATAGCAGCTTCTATTCTTGTATTAATGCCCGCATCGGCTGAATGACTATCGAGTTCAAGAGTTAATGACGGTTTGCTTCCCATAATTTCCCGGAAGTAGCCGATGATAAATGAATCCGGTCCGCAGCTGAAATTTGTAACGAATGTTCCGAACAGTTGAGGATGATTCTTTACGAACCGAGAATTTCTTAGAATCTGCTGGCCCAATCCCCAGTACATATGCCTGTAGCTTTCAAATTCATCCGGGAATAAGAAGTCATGTGGAATAATGTGAATATTTCTTGATGCAAACTTACGTGGAATTCCAAGGTTTGCTTCCTTAGCAAATGAGTTGTAGCTTCTGCCGAACAGAACAACAGCAAACTTGGACTTGTCTTTTTCAAGTTGAGATAAAAATTCCTTCCCGATACTATTAAACTCATCAAACATTTCATTTAATTTACCAATAGCAAAATCAAATGCGGCAGACGCTGCAGCTTTTGTAATTTTTAATTCGCCTGCAAGTTTAATAAATGAATTCTTTGCCGAATCATATCCATCTGAAAAATTCAGAAGTGGTGAAAGAATTTTAATTCCGTTCAGCTCATCTTTAAATGTTGTCTTCAGATAATAACTTTCAGACTGGAGCAGCACACAGGTCTTACTTCTTTTATCTTTATCATCGCCGCTTACCTCAGTTATATGAGGAAGAAAAATATAATCCGGTTTCCTGTCAATCAAATCCTGGAAGAAACCATGAGCTAATTCTACCGGGTAACAGAACGAGGACTCTTTCTTGTCAATTCCTTCATGCTTTGCTTCATCTCCAACAATTACTTTGAATCCAAGTTGAGTAAAGAAATTATAATAGAGCGGATAGAGAGTATTTGTAAGAAATGATTTTGAAATTCCAATCGTTTGTGCATCAATATCCACAGGCAAAGGCTGAATATACTTTTCGAATACAAGATGCTGCCTGAGTTTCACTAAATCATATTCATTTGAAGATGTTTTTATATCAAGCTGAAGATTGTAATATTTATTGCAGGCGCCGCCGAAAGGGTATTTCTTTCCTTCAATTTTAATTACTGAGATGCCGCATTTTCTATCGCACTTCTCAGTACCACCGGCGCAGATAAAAGATTTTTCATACTCAACTTTTCTGTTGATAAGATTTTCAAGATCGAAATCCTCTTCTGAAAGCAATCCGAGATTTATCCTGTTTTTAATTTCAAGAGCAACTCCGAATGCCCCCATCAGTCCGGGTTCGGGAGGAACAATAATTTCTTTTCCGGTTAAAGCAGCCATAGCTACAGGGACAGCTTTATTGTAACAAACTCCGCCCTGCATAAAAATCTTTTTACCAACGGGCCTGTTTCCTTTTACCCTGTTGTTGTAGTTCATACAAATTGAATAAACCAACCCGGCAACAATGTCATCCTTTTCAAGTCCTTCGTGCAAAGCATTTTTAATATCGCTGCTTATGAATGCCGCACACTGATCATTAAAGTTAGGCGGATTGGTAGCTGATAAAGCAATTTCGCCAATCGCTTTGTAATTAATATTCAAAGATTCTTTTGCTGATTCTTCCAGAAATGAGCCGGTACCTGCAGAGCAGGCTTCATTCATTGCATAATCTGAAGCAATACCGGAAGTGATGTAAGTATACTTAGCATCCTGCCCACCAATCTCAAAGATCGTATCAACTTCTTTATCAAAATAAACAGTAGCTGAAGCATGAGCAATTATTTCATTTATAATTCCTTTTGTTAAAGCATGAAGCCCGGCAATGTACCTGCCTGAACCGGTTACACCCAATCCAACAATTTTAACAGGAAGATTTATTTGTGAATGTAAACTTTTATAACATTCAACTGATGCTTTTACAGGATCACCATTCGTTCGTAAATATTCTGATGCAAGAATCAGGTTATCATTCTTTCTTAAAAGAATTGCCTTTGTAGTTGTTGAGCCGACATCAAGACCAAGAATACAAACATCATTTTCTTTTACCTTTCCCCTTGTTGATTCTCTGAATGTAACTTTAGATGAAAATTCACTTAACGGTTTATGAAATGTGAAAGAAGAATGACCATTAAAGAATAATTTTTCTTTATTCAACTCAACCTGTTGGTTTTCCAATGCAAACACAGCTGCGCCAACAGCTTCAAAGTATGTAGCTTCTTCGGGAATTATAATGCTATCGAAGTGATCATCAAGAAAGCGGAGCATAGCTTTATTTTTAGTAACGCCACCGATAATGATTGCAGACTTGTGCGGTACTTTTGCAGTAAGTTCAATAATTTTATTTGCCATCATGCGGGAAAGACCGGCTACAACATTTTCTTTGGGCACACCTTTATTAAGAGCGTGTGTGCAATCCGATTTACAGAACACCGAGCATCTTCCGGAAATGTTATATGGTTCTCCTTTCATTCCAAGTTTAACGGCTTCATTAACATTCATATCCATTCTTTTTATCTGCTGTAAAAAGAATTCACCTGTACCCGATGCACACTTATTACCAGTTGTTACCCTTGAAATTTTATTCTTCTTATCGAGCTGGTAAACAATAAAATTTTCCGCACCAATACTAATTACAAGATCTGCGGTTAAATTAAGCTTATCCAGGGCGAGTTCTATTGCTTCAGCTTCCGATATGGATGGAAGATTTAAAAATGTCCTGAACTTTTTTCCGGTTACAGCAATATGATTTGGAATATCACCTTTGAAAATTTCTTTTAGAACTAACGAAGGATTTCCGTTGTGAACAATAGTTTCCACCAAATCAATTTCAAAACTGTTTAAATACCTGTTCAGTTTTACAGTTGAGATTGAACTTGCGCCGATGCAAATACCGAGTGATTTTTTAGTTGTCATTAGAGTTTCTAAAAGAATTAAAGTAAGCGAAATGATCTTCCGATTAAAAGCTAAAGTTAAATTACAATATAAGTCATCTCACTTTTTTGCTTTTAGGTCACCTTCTAATTTTTCTATCTGCGGAATTATTGATTGAAAATCTTTTTCATTCTTACCTAACTCACGACTTTTCTTAACATAAACCTGTGATTCTTTATACTCTCCCTTTTTATACAACAACCTTGCCTTAACAAAATTATTATAGTACGTGGATTTTATTGAAATAGATTTATCTATCCATTCTAATGCTTCATCAATGTGTATATCATTATCAGCGGCATAATTGGATGAAGCTGCATATACAACCCAATCATCCGGTTTAGCTGATTCAATGGCAGTTTTTATATTTCTGTATACTGTCGCGTGTGTATCTGTATCGATATTAAAAGACACCTTAATTTTTTCCCACACAATATTAATTACTGCCGAGTTAGTTGTAACATCGGAGAAATAAACAGTAAGGGATTCTAAGAATCTGTTCTCAGCGGGTTTCACTTTAATCCTTACAATATCTTTGGTGCTGTCATAGTTGAAAGCGCCCCATTGTTTCGCAACGCTGTTAATTACTATTGTCCATTCATCCTTTCCGGGAATTGTAAAAAGAGCATACTTACCTGCAGTCACTTTATTGCCGTTCAATGTAACATCTTCACTTATAGAAATAGTTGTAGCTTCATCTGCGCCTGTACGCCAAACCTTGTTATATGGAACGAGCTCGCCCCATATTACTCTTCCTTTTACGTTGGGTCTGCTATAATTTATTGTTACATCCATCAGTCCAATACGTTGCATAACAGAAGCCTTCTGGCTTATTCTTGGTAATTCAAGCTGGGCAAAACTACTATTCGAAATAAATAATGCAATAAGAATTGTAATTCCTGCGATTGTCTTTTTCATAAGTTTGTCATATACCTTTAATGTTTCATCTTAATTTACGAAATATTTTCAAAAATGAAATATTGAAAGAATAATTGGCCGGGAAATGTTTTACCGCAAAGAATATTTTTGCTTTAAGGAAGAGACACAGGCTATTTATTATTTCCTATTTTCCATATTTTACACCTACCATTATTGAAAATAATTAAGGTTGAAATTATGACTTACTTAAAAGCTCCTAAACACCCGCAGCTAAAACCGGCAGATTTGAAATTAAAAGTTGATCCTGATTTTTTTAAATTTGAATCCACTTCAAACGTTCCTTCAATCCAGGAAATTATCGGGCAGGAGCGCGCCCTTAAAGCATTAAAGGTTGGTGTTGAATTATGGAGCGCCGGATATAATATTTTTATTACAGGATTATCAGGCACAGGAAAACTAACAACTGTTAAGAAAATGCTTGAAGCTATTCGTCCTCAATGCCCAAAGCTTTACGATTATGCATATGTAAATAATTTTGATAATGAAAACGAACCGATACTTTTGGTTTTCAAAGCCGGCGAAGCACAGAAATTCAAACATGATTTCAGTTCTACTATTCAATATCTCCAGTCAAAAATTCCGCAGGCATTGGAAGGAAAGCATTTTAAGGAACAACGGAAAAAGATTATAACGGAATTCAGCAATAAAGAAAGTGAACTGATGACCGACTTTGAAGAGAAGCTAAAGAAAGAAAGTTTTTCGCTTGGGCAGGTTAAAGTTGGTGAAGCGTTCAGACCTGAAGTTTTGTTTGTCCTTGATAATCAACCATTGTTTATTCAGCAGCTTGAAGAACAGGTAAGGTTGGGTAAAATGGAGAAGAAGAAGGCAGCCGAAATTACTCACAAGTATGCAATGTACCAGGAAGAGCTTCAGGGTATTTTCAAAAAAGGAATATTGTTAAGCCAGCAATACCAGGAAAAAGTACAGAACCTTGAAAAAGAAAGTGTTGATGTAATTGTTAAAGCTGCAATTGAAAGTTTAAAAGAAAAATACCCGGGTGAAAAAATTCATTGTTACCTGGCACAGGTTGAAAATAATATTTATAATTCGCTCGATATTTTTAAAGGAACAAAGCCTAAAACAGAGCAAACCGAAGAAGGAATTATAATCGACTATTTTAAGGAATATGAGATAAATATTATTTTAGACAATTCCAACTCACACGAATGCCCTATAGTAATTGAAACAACTCCTACCTATAACAATATATTCGGCACAATAGAAAAATTTTCCGATGGCAAAGGTGGCTGGTATGCTGATTTTACAAGGATAAAAGCAGGCTCGTTATTAAAAGCTAACGGAGGTTATCTCGTTTTAAATGCACTTGATGCATTCCAGGAAACAGGCGTTTGGAAATCCTTAAAGAGAGTTTTAATGTACGGTAAGCTGGAAATACAGGACCTTGTAAGTTATTTCCAGTTTTCACCCGTTCTGTTAAAACCGGAACCGGTGGACATTAACACAAAAATAATTTTCATTGGCAGCAATTACCTGTACTCTATCCTTGCATCATATGAAGATGATTTTAAGAAGATTTTCAAAATAAAAGCTGACTTCGATTTTGAAATGCACCGTAATGGTAAAAACGTTGAGCAGTATATTAAAGTAGTTAAGAAAATAATTGTGAACGAAGGACTGATGGAATTTAATAAGGAAGCAATTTCAAAAGTAATTGAATATGCCTCCCGTTATGCAGATGACCAGAATAAATTAACTACAAGATTTTCTTTTATAGCTGATTTGTTAAGAGAGTCAAACTTCTGGGCAAAAGATAATGGTAATAAAATTGTTACTGATTACGATGTTACCTTGGCTTATAATACTTCAAGAGAAAGACATGGTTTGTATGAAAGCAAAGTTTCCGAGATGATACTTGATAATGATATTATGATTGATTCTGATAAAGAAAGGATTGGACAGGTTAACGGTCTTGCTGTTTACGGGAATGATTTTTATTCCTTTGGAAAACCAACAAGAATTACTGCGAGCGTCTCATTAGGTACCGGAAATATTATTAATGTTGAACGCGAAGCGGGATTAAGCGGCAATACACATAATAAAGGAATGCTTATTATTACCGGCTATTTCAGGGAAACGTTTGGTCAGAAAAATCCTCTTTCATTTACTGCCAGTATTGTTTTTGAACAAGGCTACGGAATGATTGACGGCGACAGCGCTTCCTGTGCAGAGATTTGTGCACTTGTCTCCACTCTTTCTGATATTCCTTTAAAACAATATCTCGCAATTACCGGTTCTGTAAATCAAAAAGGAGATGTTCAACCGATTGGCGGTGTTAATGAAAAGGTTGAAGGATTTTTTGATGTTTGCAAATCGAGAGGACTGAATAAAAAACAGGGTGTAATTATTCCCGTTCAAAATGTAAAAAACTTAATGCTTAAAGATGAAGTTGTTGAAGCTGTTGAGAACGGTGAATTCCATATTTATTCCATTAGCAGAATTGAAGAAGCAATTGAATTGCTTACAGGAATAAAAGCCGGTAAATTATTGAAGAATGGAAGTTACGAAGCAAATACGGTTTTCGGACTTGTAGAAAAGAAATTGAAACTGCTTCATAAAAGAAGTAAACCGGAAAAACCGAATTCAAACAATAAAAAGAACAACAAGGGAACCAGGAAGAGCAAGTAGCTGAAATTTTATGTTGCCAATAAATTTGAGATAGATTATTATTTCACTGAATTCAAAAATGGTTTGATAGAATGTTTGATAATAAAAATCTAAAGTTAGCTGAATGGTGGAAACCTGTTGAAAACAATAAAATACTTTGTACTCTGTGTCCACGCTATTGCACAATAGGAGAAGGCCAGGCAGGATTTTGTTTTATAAGGCAGAATATTAACAACAAGCTGTATTCATTAGGGTACGGCAGACCAACGGGATTTGGTTTAGATCCGATCGAAAAAAAACCGTTGAATCATTTTTACCCGGGCACAAAAATTTTAAGTTTCGGAACAGCAGGTTGCAATCTTGGTTGCAAGTTCTGCCAGAACTGGTCTACAAGCAAAGCAAGACTGGATGATTTAAATTCGTTTGAGGCTTCACCGGAAGAAGTTGTAGCTACTGCAAAAAGTTATAATGCCCCATCCATTGCTTTTACCTACAATGATCCGACAATATTTGGCGAATATGTAATCGATATTTCAAAGATTGCGCGTGAACTGGGAATTAAATCTGTTATGGTAACAGCAGGTTATATCGATAAAGAAGCCCGTAAAGATGTTTATAAATATATTGATGCGGCAAACGTTGATCTGAAAGCTTTTACGGAAAGATTCTATCACAAACTAACCTTCTCTCATTTAAATGACGTACTGGATACATTAGTCTGGCTGAAAAATGAAACTAATGTTTGGTTTGAGATTACAACCTTACTAATCCCAGGTGAAAACGATTCACAAGAAGAGATTAAAGCCGAATGC
>CAZIDB010000221.1:0-2868 GCA_964537965.1 uncultured Melioribacter sp.
TGCCTTTTAAGCAGAGGGTCGGTGGTTCGAGCCCACCCGCGCTCACAAATTAAAGCCTTGTAAGTTAATAACTTGTAAGGCTTTAATTTTTTTAAAGAAATTGGTGAGTAATTTTAGGGGGCAACTTTTCAGGTATTAAATCATTTTTTAGGGGCTTTCAATTTTTACGGAGTGTTTTCCCTTTTATGGCTCTATTTCAAATCAGGTGCAACTGATCTTGACTTGATGAAAGTCGAAGAAGATAAGTATAGTACCCCAAGAAGAAGTATTAAACTCATTTATGTAATATGAAAAATAAAGACAAACAGGAATTACGAAAGCTCTTGAAAAAATATTATTTGTATAAGAGAATAATTGATATGGAAGAGCTTAAAGGAAAATTCGAAGAAGGGGTTAGAAAGCACTATGAGCAGCAGGATAACGTTGAAAGAAATGAATAATTGAGTAGAACGCAATATTTATGGGGACCAATAAAGTCCCCCACTTTTTATAAAGTGTCTTATGCTGGAGTCTAGATTGTATTCCGTCTATTTTATTATTTTCTTGACATCATCAAGCAAAAAAATTAGCTTTCGTAAGTGTAATTTTGAAAAACGCCACGCCGACAACTTAAAGCATCCATTAAGAATTTATTATTTATAAAATATAGTTCCTGTCTGCACTCAATTACTTCTGCCGGATAAATAGTAAATACAACTCATTTATTGTTTTATTAAAATGTTGGAGGTATAAGATTTATGGATGCAATCATTAAAACCAGAGGCTTTTTATTACTAATCGTTGTATTTCTCATTTCTTCTGTAATAATACCTGCTCAAGTAATTGTAACACTCGAAAAGCCACCACTGAATCAATTAAAATCAGAACATATCTGGAAACTTCAATTAAATAATACTACACAGGATATTATTAAAGCTATTCTGGTTGGTACAATAAGTAAAAGTGATGAAGGTAAAATATTCGAAGCAACATCCTCGAATATTGAAATTAAACCAGGTATGAAGAGGATCAAACTAGCTGATTTAGGAAACATCAAAGTATTATATGGAAATAAAAAATATGAAGAGATGCTAATAAGAACAGGAAGTGTTCCTGAAGGAGAATATGAAATTTGTGTTTCAGTCCTTAATGCTGAAGATAAAAATGAATTAGGGCAGGGGTGTATAACTCAAAATATTCAACAGATTAATCCCCCTGAACTTATAGCCCCGGAAAATAATAAAACAATTACTGAAACCAAGACAACTAATTTAGTATTTCAATGGTTGCCGCCAACACCTTTACCCATCAGTAATAATTTTTCTTATACCTTCAAATTAGTGGAGGTACTAGCTAATCAAACTCCAGAAGATGCAATTCATAATAATTTGACACTGTTTGAAAAAGAAGGTATATCAGCAACAAATTTTAAATACCCATCTTCAGCTCCTAAATTAAGAAGTGGAAACACATATGGATGGCAAATATCAGTTAAAGATAAGGATGGGAAACTTATCTGTCCACCGAGTATAGCAGGTGCAGTAGTAGTAGTTCTTTTCACGGATGATTACGAAGATGAACTGTCATTGAAATTAAAAAATCCGATCGGTGTGAACACAAAAGAAGCAATCGTTAAATACGAATGGGATTTTTGTTGCAATGACCAATTCAAATTATTGAAAGCAAAAACTCCTAATTTGGAAGAACCAAAGTATAAGTTTTTTCTTTCGTACTTCTTTTTACCAGAAATAGATGATGAAGTTCTGGCTAAGTTCAAAATGAAACCGGAGGATATTAAAAAAAATATAATTTATACTAAGGATGGCATTAGTGAAAAAAAGTTTGTTTATCCTCCTGATGCACCTCAATTGAAAAAGGATGGATTTTATATCTGGTGGGTCGAGGCAAGCTATAACAATAAAATATATTCTGTTGACACTGCTGCCTTTTTCTTTAATAACAGAACCGATTTACCGTCAGGTAATATAAGCTTAAAATCAATTTCGATAAATTTTTTCGATTATGGTGATGCTCCAGATCCTACATATCCATCATTATTTGCGAGTGACGGAGCAAGACATAAATGGGGGAGTTTTTCAATTCACTGGATTCATATTTGGGGTATTTGGTTCCCTGTGTTTGATTTCTGGATGGTCGAGGATAAACGTCAAGCCTGGTTGGGTCCTTTACCTACTGGTTATACAGGGACTCTTCCACCTCCTGGTTCAGATTGGGATTGTTCAGATTTTAATGTTGAGAACTCCTGTAATCCTTTGAACAATGGGTTAGATTTTGAACTTGAAGCAAAAGTTGCTGATATAGATAACTTTGATGATGGTGTGTATTTCTTTCCTCCATCGAGTGATTATTGTTGCGATTCAGTACCAAATCCAACTTATAATCCCGATCGTACAGTTGATGTAATGGTACATATTAATGAATATTACGATCGGGTATTTGCATTATATTTAATGAGTTGGATTGATTGGGATTGCTCTGGTAACTGGGAACCAACGGAAGCTACTCACCTGGTTAGTGTGACACCAGTATGGGGGACGACTGTTGCTCCAACAGTAATGGGATGGGGAAGAATAAAGATAGAAACACAAACCTGGGAAAAGTGTTGTGCAATTTATAGACTTAAGTTTAAATGTCAATATTCCTCTGGATCACCCTTGCTATTTAGGTTCAGATTATTTCAGCAGACAATTCCAACCGTGATGGATATTAAAGGAGAAACAATTTCAGGTGAAGATGAAGACTATCTTATTAAATGTGAGCAAGTAAGTAATGACACCTGTACTTGTGGGACATGGAATGGAATAAATTTGGGTTATGATAATGAAGCTATTAATCTAGTTCAGTGCGGAGGAACAGCTGAAAGCCATA
>CAZIDB010000221.1:2968-7718 GCA_964537965.1 uncultured Melioribacter sp.
GCAGGGCAATATGAAATCATCATAACACCACAATGTGGTACGAATACCTGTCATTCTTGTAATATATTTTTCACTATTAAAAAGGAACCTATCCAGATATGTGATTGTGGTGCCTGGACCGGTATTGAATTATACTATAACAATGTACTACAACCAGAGGATCAATGCGGTTCATCTGCCTCTTCAGTAAGTGCTGGAACAATAATAAAAATAAATCCACTATTTAACTGTATTCCAAATTCACCCGATTGCCAACCGGTTTATTTACTGATTATTAAAAGAAACGGCTCTGCAGATATAATACAAACTAGTGCAAGTTTTCCATATACTTATATACCGACACTTCCGGGGAATTATGAATTTATAATAAGTCCTGAATGTAATGGAGATACTTGTGGGTCGTGTAATGTTTTTGTCAAAGTAACAGAAAACAATCCTTGTTTTTGCAATATTACAAAGATTCTTGTCGATGGCTCTAATCTTAATGCTATTCATATTGGTGAAACGCACACATTAACCGTCGATGGAGATATTTGTACCGGTACAAATTGTAGCCTAGATTATATTGATTGGACTATTACACCGCCAGCTGGATCACCAGAACATATAATAAATGATTCGGCTACATATACTTTTTCGCAAGCAAACGGAACTTATGTGATTACAGCAGTAGTGTACTGTAATGATGGTTCATCGTGCTCGTATACGTTTAATTTAATATGTAAACCCTGAAAAGAAATAATTAAGGACTGGTCTGACAATCAACTTTACTAAAGCTTGAAGACCAGTCCTTGTTACAGTATTCTATAGATAAATTTTTACAATAACCAAAGCTTATAAATGAAAAAAAAATATTTAATAATATTATTGTCAATGTTAATAACATCTGAATTCAGTTATTCGCAGGTATCGGTAATAATTAATCCTCCTCCATCAAATCAATTACATATTGAAGACCTCTGGAAGGTTCAAATAAATAATATGTCTGGAATTATGAAGGATATTTATTTGATAGGAACCATAACTGAAAGTGAAAAGGGAATTATTTTTGCCGCTCAGACTAAAGTATTCAGGATTCCAAGTGGTATATCCCAGTTAAAGTATAAACAAATATCACCCGTTCATATAAATTATTCAAATGATGAATACTCAGATATAGCAATTAAAACAGGTGGCTTGCCGGAAGGAGAATACGATTATTGTATCAAGGTGATAGATGCATCAACAGGTGATGAATTGGTAACCAACTGCCTGCCTCAGCTTCAAAATTTATCGAACACTTTTGCTCCTCAATTGTTAGCTCCTATTGATGGAGTTGAAGTAACCGAAAAGTATCCGATATTTACATGGCTTCCGGCTACTGGAAATATAAATCCGAACAATATTAACTATCAGATAAAAATTGTACAGATATTAGATGGGCAATCTGCAAACGATGCAGTAAATGCTAATCCACCTTGGTTTGTTACCGAGTTAAAAAGTAGCCTACTAAAGTATCCGATTTCTGCCCGTGAATTTGAAAGTGAAGAGAAATATGCCTGGCAGGTAACTGCAGTTGATGAAAATAAAATGATATTAGCCGAAAGTGAAATAAGTCCCTTTGTTTGTATTTGTCATCCCATGCTTGGGCCATTAGGTTCTCTTGAAGGTATGGATTCTGAAACAGAAGTAATTGAATATTCCAGGCGTACTATGACGCCAGGTACTTTTATTGCTTCTCCAAAGGAATGGAAAATGAAATCACCAGTAATGAGGAATGACTATCTATTCTCAAGTGATAGTGTAGGAAATATACCTCCAATTAAATTTTCGGGAATAACAAAATTCTATGCGCAATCCGCAAATCGGCAGGGAACAAATTCCGAAATACCTAAAAACTTTTGGCGATGGGACTTAAATACAACTCTTTCTATTTATGATATTCCGATTGGTTTCGATGCATTCGTATCTTCAGAACAGAAGAATATCAGGCAAAATATAAATATGTTTAAATTGCAATTAAGCCCGAAGCAAATACTAATGAATGAAGCAGAAAAAATTAAAGGAAATATTTTATTTAATTTTCTTTCAATGTTTTCTAATCTTGGGATAGGTACCTGCTATCCTACATATTCACCGCTGACTATTAGCGGAATTGCAGTTACTGGTGTAGATATTGAATTTACACCTGGAATATTTTACCTTGCATTCACAACGGGACGCACACAGAAATCTGTTCAGGGAAGTCCGATGTTTGAACCGACATACAAAAGAAATTTGCTTTCTGCAAAAATAGGTGTGGGTGAAAAACAGTATTCACATTTCTATCTTACCTTTAGCAAATCATGGGATGATTCCAACTCTGTCAATCCGGATACATTTTATACAACTCCGCAGGAAAATTATCTGGTCGGTTCTGAAGTAAAAATATGTTTATTCGAGCAAATATTTAATGTTGATGGAGAGGTTGTTGCCTCCGTCTTAACCAGGGATATAAGAGCAGCGGAATTAGAGACGGAAAAAATTCCAGGCTGGGTAAAAAAATTGGTTAAACCGAAGATAAGCACATCAGCGGATTTTGCATATAGAATAAACAGTGAATTGAATTTGCCAACAAAAACTAAATTTGGTTTCTCTTTTAAAATGATAGGACCGGGATTTGTAACGCATGGAGTTCCTTATCTTAGGAATGACCTGAGACAGTATGAAGTAAAAGCGGAACAGGATTTTTATAAAAAGATTTTTATTGCAAAGGTATATTACAAAAACAGCATTGACAATTTAATCCCTTGGAAAAATACAAGGACAACAATTTCTTCCTACGGAATCAATTTCTCATTAAGATTAAAGGAATTGCCATACCTGCAAATTAATTATTCGCCTTATTTTCAATACAATGATAGTAAGTCAATAGAAAGGAAGGTCGATAATAAAACACAAATGCTTTCATTAACAAGTGGTTATTTTTATAAAATAAATACACTAAATGCATCTTCTAATGTTTTTTATTCTTTGAATAAAAGTAATACAATGAATTCATATAATAATTATTCCACAAATAACATTTCATTTCAGCAAGCTGTCGGGTTTGAATTTCCTTTGAACCTTGCTGCTTCGTGCAGTTATATGAATTCGGAATATTCCTCAACGAACAGTAAAATAATTTCAATTGAATTTAATGGAACATACACAGCATTCGAAGAATGGATGAGTACAATTGGAATAAATTTTACAAATGAGAAGGACAATGATAAAAAGACAGGATTTTACTTTACTTCAACTTTCCCAATCTGGTACTTAGCAGAGGTTGAAATTAGGGCGGAAAGAAATATGTATAGAGACTTATATTCAACATTGAATAATTATAATGAGTTTATTTTTCAGTTTACAATATCAAAAAGATTGTAAACTATTAATAATGTGAGTTTGATTTTAGAATCATTATTATGATCATTAAAGATCTGTTGAGTCCTTCAGGATATTGCAATAATTGGACTAGTGTTGATTAAAATTATTATGTACTGCTATCAAAAAGTCAAACAAAAATAAAGAAATATGGTAGAGAAAAATTAAGCGACATTTTTATAATTTAATTTAGTTTCAAAATCAACGGGGCTTAAATAATTCAATGAAGAATGCAGATAATCCTGATTGTAATAGTTGATAAAGTTTTTAACCTTACTAGCAGCTTCTTCAAAAGTATCAAATTCATTTTGATAAATAATTTCTTCTTTTAAGGTTCTCATAAATCTTTCTGTCTCAGCATTGCCTTTTGGATTACAATAAGAAGTAGTTATATGATTGATTCC
Source organism: uncultured Melioribacter sp. (assembly GCA_964537965.1). Classification (GTDB taxonomy): domain Bacteria; phylum Bacteroidota; class Ignavibacteria; order Ignavibacteriales; family SURF-24; genus SURF-24. The sequence goes on from CAZIDB010000221.1 coordinate 6,757, forward strand.
CATCAGTTGAGTAAAACTTTCAAACTTCAGACTTGTAGGCTGGCTTCCGTTATCACTCATTAAGTTTATAGAGTATTCTCTGGACCCTTTGGGGCATCTCAGTTCAATAGCTTCCTGAAGCGCTTCAATCCAATCATCCGATTTTGATCTGACATTTAATTTATAACCAACTACCATTTTACTGTACCAATCAATTACAATTACCAGGTAAACCCAGCCAAAAGAATTGATATAAAATTTTGTCATATCAATACCCCACCACTGGTTTATTTCTGTTGCTCTTGGCTTTTCTTTTTGTGGAGTCCTTTTAGCTTTATAGCGCTTTACCTCAACTAACAAGTTGTGTGTTTTCATCAATCTGTAGACCCTGCCCGGACTTATAGAATAATGCTCTTTGTATTTTAAGTATGCCCATATTCTCCGGTATCCCCAGTAAAGATGATCAGCCTTTATCTCCTTTATTTTTTCCAACAGTTCATTTTGTTTAATTGTGGTTTGTTCAATTACCGTTCTTTCTTCTTTATCTTTTATAGAGATACTGCTGTAATAACTGCTCCGGCTTATGCTAAGTACTTTACAGACTCTGCTTACCGGGTATCCTTCTGAACTAAGTGTTTCTATCAATTGATTATTGCTTAACTTAGACTTGTCTAACAAGTTAGATTCAAATTTTTTTTAGTATCTGAATTTCTACTGTTTGCCTGCCTATCACTTTTTCCAACTCTTCAATCTTTACTTTATCTTGTTTGTTCTGGCTGGTTGATTGTCCGTTTTGATCTAATGATTTTTTTCCTGCTTCCAAAAACTTATCCCGCCATTTGTAATATATTGCCTGGGATATTCCGTATTTACGGCATATCTCCGATACTGTTGTTTCTCCTTTTAATCCCTCCAGGATAATGGCTAATTTTTCTTCTGATGTTTTCTTGCTCGTGAATGGCATTGTAACCTCCTTATTTTTT
>CAZIDB010000222.1:0-7652 GCA_964537965.1 uncultured Melioribacter sp.
GTTCCTTTCCGACGAACAATCAACCTCCGTTTATGAAATTGAAAATGATCTGCTCAGATTTGCAGGAAGGAATAATCAACTAAAGAATTTATTCAAGTTTTCCAAAGATAAAAGTAAACTTGTTGCTGTTGATTTAACCGGTCAGGTAGTTTCAATTGATACAACGGCAGAGGATCAAATAAGGTTTACCACACTTACAAAGCTTGATTACCTGCCGGGTTCCATAAACCTGAAGAATTCAAAATTGTATTTTACTTATTCAAAAGTAAGCAGGCTTAACAGCATATTTGATATTTACAATCCGTCCAACTTTAACAGGTTTGCATTCTGGCGTGCGGGATTAAAAATATTCCGGGATTACCCAATTTTTGGTGTAGGCGATATTGACCTTGCTTTCTTATACATTCAATACAAGAATGAGTATGACAAGGAAATCCAGGGACACATGCATAACAACTTTATTCACGTCCTCGTTACGCTTGGTGTATTCGGATTTATAATTATGTGTGCATTGCTTACAAAAATTTTCCTTGTTCATTTGAAAATATATAAAGCTTTAAAGGATAAACCATTTGCTTCGTCCTTTGCTTTGGGTTCGGCAGCTTGCTTTGTTGCGTTTATTGTTTCCGGGTTAACTGAACTAAATCTCTTTGATCATGAAATCATAACGCTGATCTGGTTTATGCTTGGATTAAACTTAGCTTTCTTTTTTAAACTGAAGCCGGCAGAAGAAAAAAGTTGAAGTATGGAAATTTATTTTCCTTTTAATGACCCCCTGAACATCTGGTAAATTGTAGTGAAGAGAACCTGGATGTCTAACCAGAAAGTCCAATTCTCGATGTACCATAAATCATATTCAAATCTTTTACGTATAAGCAATTTGTTTTCATCTTCATCATGGGCGTCGCCACGGAAACCATGGATTTGTGCCCAGCCAGTTATGCCTGGTTTAACAAGCTGGCGTAGCCTGAATTCATCAACATATTCTTTATACTTTCTTTCGAACGCAATTGCGTTTGGGCGCGGACCAACAATTGACATATCTCCCATGAATACATTAAGGAACTGCGGAGTTTCATCAATGTTATACTTGCGCAGGAAGCGACCGAACTTTGTAACACGAGGATCCGACTTATCTACTGTAGAAAACTTTTCATCATGCTTTTCAAAGTCATGCATAGAACGTAGTTTAATGCACCTGAAAACTTTATTGTTCATACCAATTCTTTCCTGAATAAAAAACACGTGACCTTTTGAAGTAAACTTCTGGATTATTGCCACGAGTGGAATTAGCCATGAAAGAATAAGCACAATAAAGATGAATGATAAAACAATATCGAAGGCACGCTTTATAACCCGCCAGTGGAATTCTGCTAATGGTTCTTCACGAACGCTTATCAGAGGAATATTTCCGAAGAATCCTAATTTAAATCTCGACGACAGGAACTTGAAGTAATCCGGAATAATATAAGAACGCACAGCGTATCGGTTACACATTTTTATAATTGAATCTAACCTGTCAATCTCGTAACCCGGAAGAGCGACCACAACATCATCAATATTTCCTGCCGAGATAATTGTCTCAAGATTGTCTATGCTGCCGAGATAATTTTTTGGTGAAGGTACATCGTCAAGGAAACCAATAAAATTATAATCCGAATCCTTTGAGGAATTAACCGACTGAAGGAAGTTCTGACCAATTTCTCCTGAGCCGATGATAATAAGATTCTGAACATTTATTCCACGCTTATGCGTAAGGTGCAGATGCTTATTTAAAAGTAAATACCCAACCCCGATTAAAACTGCAACCTGCAGGCTGTAAAGAAAAACAAAGTTGCGAAGGAATAAAGGTTCTTTGATTGCGAACAGGAATATTATTGCGGTAACAATCTGAACAATAATGTTCTTAATCGCTTTGATGTAATTATCAAAGAAAGATGCCGAACCGGGATTTTCATAAAGACCAAGTACGTTTGAAGAGAAGAACCACATTATGTTCAGTATAAACTGGAGAAGAAACATTAATCCGTTTGATAACAATAAGCTTAACGACTGCGCCAGTACTGCCGAAAAAAGAAATACAATGTTGATGATAATAAAGTCAATCAACTTTCTGATGAAACGTATTTTGCTCTTGTTGTTAATCATTCAACTAAAACTTATTTAATAATTTGTCTGCTGTGCAAATTTAAAGCTATTAAGACGTATAAAAAAGCTTGTCGTACAATTCTTCGGTTTTCCAAATCATCCCGGCCATTGAAAATTTATCCTTTAGAATATTACCCGAGTTATTTCCCATCAGTTTTAATTCTTCCGGATGAGAGCAGAAATAATTAATCCTTTTCCAGAGAGATGATAAATCGTTTAATGAAAAAAGCTCGCCGTTTATTTTATGTTGAATCATCTCATTGATAGAGCCTGTATCCGTAGAAAGAACCGGTTTGCAGTAAGACATTGCTTCCAGAATTGCATATGGTAAAAATTCTTTCTGCGAAGGCAGAATTACAAGATCAGCCATTCTGAAATATGTCTCCATTTCCTGAACAAAACCTAAAAAGAAAATTATGTTTTTAAGTTTCAGGTCACTTACTTTCTGTTTAATCTTTTCTTCAAGTGGTCCGTTGCCTGCAAAAAGGATTTTAATCTTTGGATTTAGTTCTTCATTCAAATGACTGAAAGAATCCAGAAAGCTTAAGTGTCCTTTCTCTGTATAAAACATCGCAGGTAAAAGAACGAGAAAATCATCCTGGTTAAAACCACTTTTCAGCCGTAAAGCATTTTCAACATTACGGGAATCCTTTAAATCAATTCCATTATAGATAAGATGATTCCTGTCCTTCCTGATGTGCAAGGTTTCTTCAAATTGTTTGCAGGCAAACTCAGATACTCCAATAAAGTGAATGTTTCTTGTCGCAAGAAATTTTTCTACCAGGAAATATATAAAACCAAGCCTGTCATTAAACTTGTGGAATGAACCGCCGTGAGGATTGTAAATTATTTTTTTATACCGGGCTAAGAAAGCAGCTAATCTTCCCAATGCTCCGGCTTTTGCAGCATGCAAATGAATTATATCCGGCTTTGTCTTTTTAATTGTCTTATGTAATTCAAGAAAGCTTCTAAAATCAGCAGCAGGTTTAAGCTCTCTTTCCATAAATAATTCAACTAAGTTTATATTTGCAGCTTTTAGTTCATCAAGATTTTTAATAAAAGTTGAATCGGCTCTTCTTGCTGAGTAAATAAAAGTTATATCGTACTTAGATTTATCCAAACCCAGGAGCAGATCTACAATATGCTTTCTTCCGCCGCCGGAAGCAGTCTCGGTAACCATCAGTATTTTTATTCTGTTCATAACTAAAAATTATTCCTGATGATATTACGCATCAAGTTTAAAAATTTTAATAAAAATACCGGAAGGTAAGTAGCAGATAATAGTACAAAAACTTTCAGGCTGAATTTCCTTTTTAATAATTCTTTGCAAATGTCCCTTGCTTCTTTTTTTCTATATGAATCCAGCAGGAAACCGGCCACCCAAATTTTATAAGAATCAACATCAATATCCTGTCTGTGTATAATTTTAGCTTCAGGTTTATATGACGGATAATCATCAAAACCTTTCTTTCTTCTTTGTCTTGCAAACAGCTTTATTATTTTATCGGTGCTTAGCTGTTCCTGTCGCCTTGAGAATGAATAACCGCCCGCATTCAGGCGCCATTGTCCAAGCACGTCATTTAATTTAACTATATCAGCAACTTCAGAAATACGAAGCCACATGTCATAGTCTTCTCCGTTCTTAAATTTTTCCCTGTATCCGCCAAGGGCTTCAAAGACTGATTTCCTGAACATTACATCGCTTTGCTGAAAAATATTTCTGAATAATAAAGTTCTCTTGGGATTTTTTGTTATAATATTTCTCGTACCGATAATATTGCCATCCTGGTCAATCATATCTGCGCCGCCGCCGATTAATCCAACATCAGAATTATGCTCAAGTATTTCAACTTCCGTTTGCAATCGGTTAGGATAAGAAATGTCATCGGAATCCAATCTTGCAATATATTTGCCCCGCGCTTTGGATATACCGAAATTTGCAGACGCAGTTGTTCCAGTATTTTCTTTATGGAAAACTTTAATCCTGGAATCTTTTTGTTTAATTGAATCCAGAATTGCAGCAGTCTTGTCTGTTGAACCGTCATCAACAATAATTAATTCAAAATCGGTGAAAGTCTGTTTGAGAATACTTTCAATGCTTTTACCTAAATATCTTTCATCATTATAAACACACATTACAACTGAGACGAGCGGTGTGGAGGAATGGGAATTATCCTGCGTATTTGTTTGCGTTACCTGGTTCATTTTAAATCAAGTTTTGTCATTTCAAAAATACCGCAGCCATAGTTACAATTGAAACTGGTATTAATACTTTCTTCGGTAAGAATCTGGTTTGTGTGGATATCTCCCGCATCATCAATATAAGCAAATGAATCAACCGAGTACTTCTTACTAAACAGATCGAGAAGATAACCTACTGAAAATACTCTGTGTGCATCAAACTCAACACGCTGTTTACCAATCGGAGTTGAAAAATAAAATTTACCTTTCAGCTTAAGAAGTTTATAAATATTATCTAATCCTTTCAGGTAACCGTAGTAATCAATCTTATCCCCGTACCTGCCAAGACCAAAATGTTCAATTGCATGAAGGCAGGAAACAGAATCGCAATAATTAACTAAGTTAAAACTACTGTCTGTAAAATCCATTTGCCGGAAAATAATATTTTGTGCGGTACTCTCAAGACTGCGGATATCAAACACTTCAACTTTCCTGAAGCAGGCTAAATGGGCAACGAAACCATCTATGCGCGAACCAATATCTACATGCCTCTCCGGATTGTTCTGATAAATTTTTTGAGCCACATATAAATCCTGGTGAAAGTAATGCCCGGTAGCCACGCCGCTTTTATCATATCTATCTGATAATTGAGGATAAAGATTTCCGAACTTAAATTCTTTGTCGCTTCGCCTGTAAGCTTTCCTGAACGAGAAATAGTTTTTAATGTATGAAGGTAATCCTCTTAAAGAATTAAAAAAGACTAAAAGATCAAGACCTATTGAGCGGAAGAAAATATATGTTCTTTTCAGAATGTTCATAAAGTTTAATTGCCTTTAAAAGCTGTCTCACAAAGATTCTTAATATAACTCTGAGCAGTATGCTCTTTTAAGGATCGTTCATATCCGGCCTGGGCAATTGCATTGCGATGATAATCATTTTTCAGGAAATATTTTATCTGGTCTGCCAGGTTGTACGGGTTATCGAAGACAGCTATTTCTTTGTCTATTTCATATGCAATGTTTAATCCCGGCACAAAGTAACTTAACTGAAAACCGCCGCAGCCGTTTATTTCATAATGCCTGCCCTTTACCTGCTCTCTGTTCTTTCTAGTACGAATAATATTTTTTAATGAATGAGCTGAACAAAGTGAATAAAACAGGAAGTTCAGGTCATATGAGCTAGCGTTGGATAAGTTAAGGTTAATCTTTGACTGATTAAACACATTAACCATCTCATCTATTGATAACCAGCTTTTATTGCCCGCCCAGCCGCGGCCAAAGACATTTACTTTTATTCCTTCTTTTGCAAGCAAATTGAAAATCCATTTACGCAAAGCGCTGAATCCGCCGACGAACGAAACATCGTATTTAACGGGTAAATCTTTTTTTGAATAGATGGAAGAATTAAATCCAAAAGGAGAATAGATAACCTGCTTTATTCCTTCCGACTGATATTGTTTTAGCATGTAAAAATCGGGAGTGGAGAAGTAATCAAAATACTTTATCCAATGCCGGGCAAATTCCCGGCGCCACGGATCATCTATAAAATAACATACTGTTTTTGTTATTCCTTTTAACTTTAAAACTGTGGGTTCATCAATTTCATTTTTGAATAAGCAGAAAACGGTAACGTCCGGCTTTTCAGACTTAATAAAATCAAAGAGAAGAGAATTCATTTTTGCTTTGCCGTAATTCTTATATTCACTCATGAAATCGAATAGTACAATGTTCTCTTTCCCGAATACATCTTCTGCCGGCATAAGCACGTTAAAATATTCGTAAGAGAAACCGCGTTCTTTTACGCCGTAATCATACTTCATTAAAACAAAAGCAATTTTCATCTGCAAGTAAGTTATTATGAGTTGTTAATCTCAGTCAGCGTTTCCTGCTTCTTCAACTCTTTCAACATCAACAAATTGATTATGCTGATATGAACCAGGTAAATAAAACCTATCACTAGTGTTGAATAAGCTACGCCATTAATCCCCCAAAAGTTAATGAAATAAAAATTTAAAAGAGGAGATAAAATTCCTACTAACACCTTAGGGAAAAGATATTTCTTGGGCTTGTTCAATCCCATACCAAGGAAACAAAATGTTTGCCCGATATAAAATAAGCCTGCTCCAAGAACAAGAAGCGGAAGCAGGTAATAGTAAATTGTAAAATCAGGACTGCTTATTAAAAGAATGAGTTGTTCTCCGAAAAATAAAGTTAGCAGAACAGAAAAAATCAGGATAAAGATAGAAAGCACTACCGAAAGAAACACATTTTTAACTCCGGCATTAATCGCATCCTTATCTGTCATATTTGAAAACTTCTGAAAAATAATCGGCGAAGCGAAATCAGAAATAGTTGTGTTAGGCACAATTACAAAAGCGGAGATCAGCGACATCATAACAGCATAAATACCAACATCTTTAGTTGAAAGAAGCTCCGCCATTATCCATTTTTCACTGTTAAGCTGAAGCCAGCCTGTTAATCCCCAGATTAAAAATGGCAGTACGTAAGTAAGCAATGTAGAGAACATTTTCTTTCTTTCATCTAAAGGAGAATGTTGTAATGCAATATCTTTACCCGGCAGTAGTTTTCTCAAGTAGAAAAATTTTATTGTTATGAATGAAATCATTACACAGCTATATGCAGCTAATGTTCTGTACAGTGTTATTTCACTTGAAGCTAATAATCCGGCTAATAAAGAAATGATAAGAATTTTTTCAATTGCCTGAAGAATTGAATTCTCTTTTCTTTTTCTCAACAGGTTAAGGAAAGAATTAAAAAACTCCGTAAGCTTTAACAAAACAATAAAGAACCCGAACAGCATAAAAGCGTAAATTGCCCAGCCTGATGAATAACTCATATAAAAACTTAGGATTAAGGACAGGAACAGAACGATCAACGAAGAATAAAACAATATGTCATAAACAAGTCGCACAAATGAGCCTGCCCGGGATTCATTATCATAATGGTAATAGTAGCGTAAGAAACCCTGCGTAACCGGGCCGTAGAATATCATTCCAAGCAAGGCGGCAATTGTCATCAGCAGGGAATACTCTCCGAAGACGTGTGTGCCTAAGGTTGATATTATTTTTACAAGCGCAAAACCAAAAAGAAGATTTATTACCTGTCCGGCAAGAACCCAAATCATCTCGGATAATTTGTTTTGCGGGAAAGCAGAAACGATGTAATTCAGAAATAGCTTTTGCTTTTTAATTTTTTCGGGCATTTAAGGAGAATTCTTTGTTAATCCTAATAAACAACTACTACGAAGATAAAATTATAATTATTTATTTGAAAGAAATATTTAATTCGTTTAGCTATATTTAT
>CAZIDB010000223.1:0-7593 GCA_964537965.1 uncultured Melioribacter sp.
ATATGTACAGGACAGATCAAGTCTCTACGCTACATTATAAGATATCCTTTCCTATAATCCCCTTATGAAGGCGGGTCCGGTTATCCCGCCTTCATTATTCTAAAGGCTGCAATCTTAAATAATCTACAATAGCAGAATTAATTTTAACATTCATATTTTCATCTGTGCTTAAAAATCTTAAACTGAACTTATGTTTTCCTTTTGTAAGACTTACTTTAACTGAATTTGAGTATCCCCAATCGCTCCAGTTATCAATCCCTCTTTGAGGTAACACAACAGGACCAATCCTGTTTTCATCAAGAAACAAAGAACGGATTGCACATTTGTTATCTGTGTTAACAGGACCGTTTCCGTTAGCATAATGGAAATCAATTAAATAATCACCATCGCCTTTTATATCGCATTCAAATTCAAACGTTGCTTTTTTACTATTCATCTCATCAATAAAACTTTTCGTCAATTCTTTTTTCAAACCTTTGGCTTCAACAATAATAAAAGGTTTTACAGAGACAGGCACCGGTTCGCTTAGAAATGATTGAAAGCCTTCTTTGTCAATCGCAGCCACCTGGTATTCTGCATATTCCCCGGTTTCAACTTTACAATAAGTCACTTCAGTTTCTTTAAATCTCTTACCGTTCTTAATTACCAAATAAGATTTTGCTCCTTCAACTGGACTCCATTTAAATTTGTTATCCTCTAAATGAAGTTGTGGTGTCTCAACTACATACCTGTTTTCAACTAAATTAATTTTAGAACCGGAAGGAATTTTATTTGTCAACTGGATTTCTATTTTATGATTGCCGGTTAAATCTTTTGACACTAAAGCATTCTTTAATATCTTACCATCAAGTTTTACTGAATTAATTTTATTTCCAAAACCAGTCAGCGTTATATCAAGGTTTGAATTCCTATACCTGAAATTTTTCAACTCCTTTTGCCCGTCATAAGATTTAGGTACAAACGGATTAAACTTCAAACCCTCAAGTGTAAATTCCATCCCGAATATTATTCTGTAAATTGTTGCAAGGTTTCCCGCAACGCTCCAAAGTTGTCTGCTTGAATTAATTTCAGTACCAAGGTAATCACCTGAAGAAGCGACAAAATTTTCTTTGTTGGTCAGGAATAAACCTGCTGCCCTGTAAATGGCAGCAAGAGAGGCTTCAACGGATTTTGTATTTCCGGCTTTTGCAGAAGCCCATGCTTTGTAAGCTTCCACAAATGGCCATACAGCATCATTATGATATGGAGGTATACCCGGAATCTGGGGATAAATACATGGAACACCAAATTCAACAACAGGAGTATTATTTATAATTTTTTCTTTCCTGCTTTCATCAGCAATATCATATAAAACGGTAAGCGCTTCGCCCAACGCTTCCGCGCGAGGTGATAAAGTAAAATAATTTCTTCCGTAAAGATACTGCCCGTAATAACCTTTATCTTTCATCCAGAGATATTTGTTCATTCCATCTTTAATTCCTTCAGCAACTTTCAAATATTGATCGGAAGATTCACCTAATAATTTTGCCATCCCGGCAAGAATTTTATATGTCTGGTAGTGAACCGCATTCGTCCCAAGATTTTTAGACTGATAAATATCTTTGGGGTCCATCCATTTAGGATAAGTCTGCTCACGCCAGTCGAGGAAAGAAGATTCGCCTCTGAATAAATTAGTTTCAGGATCTAAGACAGTAGCAAGATCATTCTCAACAGAATTTTTAATTATTAAGTATGATTTCTTTAACCAATCATCGTCGCCGGTTACAAGATAAATTTCCCATGCTGCTAAAGCCCAAACCATTCTGTCTGATGAAACCGGCCATGAGCCGCCTGTTCCGGTATCCTGAATGATCTTTCCATTTTTTACTTTTGCCATCAAAGTTGTTTTTGATGCATCGGGATTAACTGCTGCCATTGCAAGTATAATGCTGTAGCTTACATCTCGTGTCCAAACGCCCGGCCATTTTTCACCCGCCATAAAAGCGCCGTCTTCACGTATATCCATCAGCATTTCTTCCAGAGACATGTTATATAAAGCATCAACTAAAATGCTACCGGATTTATATTGGGGTAAAGCGGAAATATCCTTGCTTAACTTCCAGCTTGATTTTATATCGGGCAACGGAGAAAATTCTTTTTCTATATGAAGAAGTATCTCATAAATTCCATCACCGTCCGGGTCAATCAGTTGAAGATCGTTTCTTTGGCTAAGAGAATTCCAATCCCACGTAAGCGGAGCGGTTCCGCCGGCAATATAAAGTCCTTTAAACTCATCCGAAGTTATTTTCTTTCCATCATAAGTTAAATAAAAACCATTCTCTTCAAAGTCTTTTTTCACTTTTCTAAAATCAACTTTTAGTAAAAGATCAACCGGTTCATTCAAATAACCCAGATCTGCTTTTTCATCACTTACGGGATCCGGCATGCCGAATTCAAATGTTATTGTAGTATCTTTACCATTAACAGGAGTAATAAACCAAATATGATCCTGCCCCGGGACTGCTTCATTATCAAGTCCGTTAATTGCTAATTTAAAAATGATTTTATTCTGCGTCTTTCTTTTAAATTCACTTACATAGTTCGAATTTATTTCCTTATCTGACTCTGCAACAGCTTCATATTTTCCCTGGATTACTTTATCACTTTGAATTGAGAAGCTTTTTGATTTATAAATTTCCTGCTGTGCAAAACAAAACGACAAAAAAAAGAAGACAAATATCATTATGGTTAACTTCATTATTTCTCCGTGGTGAATGGATTTTTTGTGAGGAAAATATATGAAAAGAAATTGAAAGAATTGAAAGAAGGAAAGTGCATCCTTCGACTCCGCTCGGGATGCACACAAATTATATTAGGGATTTAATCCCGTATGACACTCAACGCAATTCATCTCTTTCCAGCTTTCATCGCCATCAGGGTGTTTAAATTCAAGCGGAGTATTTACGTTCGCAAGTTCAAGAATATTCGGAGGACCCTGAGCATTAATAATGTGGCACAGGTTGCAGTTTTTCGAAATCACTTTGCCTTCCTTACTTGTGTGCTGATCATTATGACAACGGAAACAGCCGATAAACTCAAGATGACCAATATTGTTCGGATATGCATTCCACTTAACTTTCATTTCAGGAAAGATATTTTGATTAAACTCTGCCTGTAAGCCATTTATTGCTCTTTTAACAAGCTGTCCTTTTGAGTTATAAATATCCGGATAGTTATCTTTGTAATAATTATTGATGCCATTCTTAATTGCAAGCATAGCGGAATCAGTAGTTGAATAATCCTTTCCTGTTAAATCCATTGCAAGAGATTTTATCATTGGTAGTTCAACGGGAATTGTACCTGCTGTTAAAGCATTGTTAACAAAAAATGCCGGCGGTTTATAATTATGGGATGGACGGTTATGGCAATCTATGCAATCCATAACTCTGGTTTCAAGTGAATCGAGCTGTTCTTTCTTCAACGGTTCATTCTGATCTTCGAAGATAACTGCCTTGCCTGTTTTAAGGTTTGTATATTTTACCCATGGAATTTTCTGTCGCTGTTTGTCCACGGCTTTATATTCAATTAAAACATCTTTGTTAATATGCCAGTGAATTCCTTCCTGCAAACCCTGCGCGCTATGACTACCGCCTATCTTAAGAGCAAGACTTATATCCCACTCCGTATTGGTTTCATCTGCAAGATAATGTTTTTCAAGACGAAGTTTTCTGTCATAAAATTTTTCCGGCCAGTGGCACTCTTCGCAGGTTTCTCTTGCCGGTCTTAAACTTGTTATTGGTGTTGGAATCGGTTTAGGATAACTGCCAAGTGTTACTGCATAAACCTGGTAAAGTCCGGATAATTTTGATTTAACATACCAATCTGCACCTGAACCGACATGACAATCAACACATGCTACTCTTGCATGTGGTGAATGCTGATAAGCTGTATGTTCCGGATACATTACTTTGTGGCAGGTGGTTCCGCAGAATTCTACCGATTCTGTGTAATGAAATGCCTCATAACTTCCAACGGCAGAGACAAATAAAAATAATGTTGTTCCTATTGTGAATATCATGAATGCATTGCGATGACGGACATCATTCAGGTTTATTTCCGGCCATTTAGTTTCTATTTCTCTTCTTAACTTTTTTTCTTTACGAACTTTGAAATACATACCAAGCGGAATAAGAATTAATCCTACTATAAGAAAGGCCGGAAGAACAATATAGATTATCAAACCAAGATAAGAACTTCCCCTGTTCAGAAAGGTAGTAATTGCAAAAAGAAACAGGATCATGAAGAAACTGATTAATGCTATTGTTGCACCAATAAGGGAAGTCCAGTTGGTTACCGAATGCGGAAGTTTTATTTTCATATATCTTGCTCTCTATTTAAGAAGGAATTTGTTTCTCACGGTCAAAATACTTTATGGAACAAATAAGAGCAAGCAAAAATTTAAGGCAGAGAATTTTTTTGATTTAATAAAGTTAAAATTTATACTGCACGGTTAAGGAAGGAACGGTATGAATATAGTTTAAACCAAGATCAAACTTCCTGTCATCATTGGAAAAGTAACTGCGGTATATCATATTGCCCATAAAAATTCCAACGGCAGCGCCAACAAGTACATCGCTAAGATAATGTTTATTATCATGAATCCTGCTGTAACCAACAAATCCGGCCCAGCCATACAGAGTTGCAAAAGATAAGGTTTTCAACGTTGTTCTTAATGTAAAATCATTTGCGGTTAATGAACACTCATCAAAGTAATTGTCTACTTCACGGTAAATGAATGAAGCTGCTGTAAATGTAGTTGAAGCGTGTCCGCTGAAGAAACTTTTGCTATCAGAATTATCCGGCCGCTTTCTTGCAGTAATATTTTTTACAAGTTCTGTAAGCGTATAAGTATAGATTAAGGATTTCTGAAAAAGTGCAGCGTGTTTGTAAGCTTCTGCTGTTGAACCTTGTTCTGTAAATAAATCTTTTCCTAAAACATATGCGCCTCTTGCAAACATAATTGCAAACGGTAACGTGTTTTTATCAATGCTACCAAGTGTAAAGTGCCCGCTGTTCCCTATTTCAGATTGAAAGGAGGATTCAAAAAAAGGTGTTTTGATTTTTATTTTATTGTTATCGGAAAGTTCTAAATAACGCGTGGTTAAAAATACTGTCATAATCGGAGCATCATACCACTCAAGCGATTCATTCAATCCCTGTAAAATGTGTTCGCCGGTTCGGTTTACTCTTTCAGTAAAAGAAATTGACTGAGATAAAGTAATAACGGTAAAGATTTGAATATGAATAAATAAAAACTTCTTGAACATTAAATCTTCCTAATTATTTAGTAGCATTTCCTCTACTTGTTTTCTCCTTTCAGTTATAAAATTTTTCAGAATTCCAATCTCATTCTCAAGAGACATCCCTGCCATACCAAGGTAAGGATCGAGATAATAAGCTTCCTTTATTTTTTCATATTCGGAATCTATTAAAGGGAAAAGATTCTCCGCCGTAAAATAATGATCAATTACTTTTTTTACCAGCGATTTATAAATGCCATAACAGGAATCACTCCGGAATAGTTTCTTTGAAATATCGTTCTCTCCGTACAATCCGAAACCGGCATTTGGGTCAAAGGTCTTATCGAAGTCCCAGGGAATTATTGAAAATGCTTCCCGTGCATTTTTTTTATAAAGATAAAAATTATTAGTTAATCCGTCTGTGTTGTTCATTATACTTGAAACTGCATGATAAAGCATGTACTGCTCAATATCAAAATATCTGTTCAATGAAAAAATATTTTTTACCTGAACAGTATCCAGGGCGTGAATAAATTCTGCCAGCCCGTTGAAATTGTTATCATCCGGAATCTTCTTTTCAAAATTATCGCTCAGGTGATTTTCATCAGAAAAAGAAAATTTAGCGCCGAATGCAACCTTAACAAGTTCGTTAACATTAAGGCCTCTTTTAACAAAAAAGCTTTCATCAATCCTTTCAGTAAGAATATACAGGCCACGGTTATTATCGTTAATTCTTAAAAAAGCCGGGAAAGAATTAAAAACATAAAATCCAAGCTGTTTGTAAATATAGGACGCCAGTTTCGTTCTTACTTTCGCCTTATCATATTGCTGGATTGATAAATTGAAATTTGTTAATCCCTCAATTGTATTTCCGTCTGTCAGGTTTATTGTAAATCCCCACTTAGGAAAATATCTTGAGCCGGCACCCTGTGCCTCAATTGTTCCGGTATATCTATTGTTGAAATAAAAAACCTCCGCCGGAACATTCAGATTGAAGCTTTTATTTTCAAGTAATGTCTTGTAGGATTCATCTGCTATGTAAACATTAAGATTTACAAGTGAAGTTAATTTTTCTGCAGGATTATCATCAACAGAAGAATCACACCCTAAAATGAATAGTAACGGTAGAATAAAAAGCCCATCCCTAAACCGCCACAGGCGGACCTTCCCCAGGGAAAGGGACTTTTTAAGCCAATCTCTTAATTTTAATATATCCAAACAAATTTGCCGCATAAAGGATTTAAAAGAATATTTGCATTTCAAGAATGAACCTGGAACCGATTGTTGTGTAATCATTATTGTAGATATACTTTGTAAACAATCCGTCACCAAAAAGTCTTAACCTTGCATCCTTGTCGAAATAAACATTAACACCTCCCATTGCTTCAAGTGTATGATATTTCATCTCTTTCGAGTTTGGAGCAAAAAATCCCAGCAGTAATGAAGGTTCAATTTTCTTTACTACTTCACCGCCAATTTCAAAGGTTATGGATGAATTTATTTTTGCACCTGACGAAAAGATTTTGTCATCAACACCAATTTGCTTTCTGCGTATACCTTCAATGGGATCCTGTACATAAAGCACTTCAAGATTAAGGGAATAATTATCTGTTTCAATTCCTGCATCTGCAGTAAATGCATGAGAATTAAACGGAACTTCTCCTCCCTTATTCAGGTACATATAATTCGCAGAGTAAATAAAATCATTATTGTGATAGCTGAATCTTCCGGCAATACCATTGTTCTGGGAATTATCTTTCATTACAGACAGGAAATACGAATAAGGAAATTCAGGATCTTTCTTTTTATAATTATAGTAAGCCATTACACTAACGCTTCTGCCGCCATAGCCAAGATCGGATATCGTCCGTTGGATATAACTTCTGTCAATTGAAATTAATTCTTCCTTGTTCACCAACTGCTCAAGTCCGAACGGTTTCTTAATATTTCCCACTTTTATTTTCATGTGTTTCCAGTATTCAAATTTTGCAGAGAATTCCCGGAAAGAAACTTTACCGTCTTCAGAACTTCCGCGCATATCAACCTGTGCTTCAATATCTTTATTTATTTTAACGTCTGCCTGCAGCTTTCCTTCGTAATAAACTTCCTGATTAAATTTTCTAAGCCGGTTTCTGTTGTATATTATAAAGCCGGTAGCACCATAACCGCTGAATTCAATATTTTCCTGTGCAAACATTAAAGTTCCAAGCAGAAGAAACAAGATGGTTTTAAGTTTCAAAGTAATATCTCCGTCTCAAATGAATGACAAATTACCACCTGCAAAATCTAAAGATTTCATGGCTAAGCTTCAAAT
>CAZIDB010000224.1:0-3158 GCA_964537965.1 uncultured Melioribacter sp.
ACTTCTGCAAAATTTCATTTTTATAATCATCCGCTATTTGTCCTTTTAAAGATATACTTAATGAAATAAGTATAACTATTATTTTTAATAATTTATTTAACATCTTTACTCCAAAAGATTATTTGCATTTTATTTTTAAATTTTCAGGACGATTTACATTAATTGAATTAATACGCTTCACTATTTCTTCTATATAATCTTTTATAATTTCTTGAATTTCCTTTCTTTTGTCCCACAATCCTATTTCATATTCTTTATTTTTATTATTATCATCACTATGTGAAATACCTTCAAATTCTTTTTCTATTTTACCTTTAAACTCGGCTACTTTTTCTATCCAGTAATTCTGCATTTTTTCAACAGTTTCATCATAATTTTGGAATTTATCGCAACCCCATCCGGTATTAACTAACAATGAAATATACTTCTTTTCGCTATTCTCCGGATATTTATATAACGTTTTTGATTTTGCAGTGAAGAAATCATTTTTATGCAGTCTTTCATGAATCATTGTAGCTTCTTTTATTTTAAAAGTTACATTTGCGCCATAATTTTTTTGTGCTTTAAAATCAGCCATCGCATCACATAATTTATCTTCAGGTATTCTCCAGACATCTGTTATATTTTCAAGTATCCAACCTTTCTCTATACAATCCGGACAAAAAACTAAATATGCATCTAACCATAAAGGATTTGTTATATAGTCAAACTGCCATGCCCCATTATAAAAACATGGTTCTACAAATATTGGTTCTTTAATTAGTGGTCCATCCCATAATGGTAAAAAGAAACCCCAATCTCCATCACCTAAACAATAATTTTTTATTTCCTGTTTTTGTTTATCAGTTCCGTTTCCACAATTAATTTCTTCTACGTCTATATATGGTAATTCTGGTGAATTATCACATTTCCACTCTTCACAATCACTTACGTTAATATTGCCTTTACCCGTACCATAAAACTCATAATTATAACTAACAGCTAAACAGTAATTATTAGAACTTGCTGTAGCACTTTTTCTTTTCGCTAAACTATTCTCTTCCTCAGGAATTCCAACTCGTAATTGTACTATTGCAGAATCTGCATCTATACTATCTGCTGCAATAAATCTTATGGGTTGCTGTATATCCTTAAAATATAATTCTGTTCTTCCATCTGATGTCAATATCTCTCCATATTCACATCCTCCAATTACTCCTACTTCAAATAATTGTTCAGGTGGAAAATCTAAGAATGTTCCATCTGCTTCCTTTAACTTTATTATAACATCCGCAGTATCACCCGGACTTAAAGTATCAGGATTAAATGCAACATAAAGTGTGGGCTTCTTTATTTTTACCCTCGCATAACCCTCCACATATTCGTCCCAGCCACCTCCGCCAATTAATTTTGGTTTAATACCATCTTTTTTCTTTTTCACTTTATTATTAATAGGTCTGGCTTCATCATCAGTTGGCGGAATATTTGATATTCGTTCTGTATTCTCTTCTTCTACTTTTAAAACTGAGACAGGTATTTCAGTTGTTATATATGTACCAACCCTAAGAATTACTTCAACAGAATCAAGTTCACCAAGATCATCCGCACGCAATTTTAAACTATCGGGTACTTCGTAAAAATAATCTTCAGCTTCTCCATTGTAAAGAATTGATGCATAATCATATCCGGCGGTTAAATCAGGATAGAATAATTGTCCCTCAGGAAATGAAGCATAGGTACCATCATCATATCTCTTTAACAAAATAATTCTTGCCGTGTCTCCTTGTGAAAGTTCAGCTGGATCAACAATAACTTTAATTTTTGGAGGTGTAACTATGACGGTATCTGTCTGTATTAATCCATTTATTTCAGATCTGATTATGGCAACTATGTTACTATCACTCACAACATCGTTAATCAGGCTGAAGTAATAAAGACTGTCAAAAGCAATTGTCATATTATCCCCGACGATTTGCTGCGTATAATCACTTATAATTGAAACATAATTACCACCCTGGGTAATTGTTATAGTTAAATCATCATTTTCCAAATCATTCAGATCCAACGGATAACAATCGTTATCAAAATACATTGAACAGGTTCCAAGATATTCAATTTGATCTTCATCCAGGTAGAATAAACCGGGGGGATAAAAATAATATGTTTCCCTGGTTTCAGTGGAATCATACCATTGAAATGTAACATCAGATCTAAGTCTATTTGCCCCCAAAGGCAGATCCGAATAAATAATATAGTCTGAATTCAATGATAAATAATCAACCAATACTGAACTACCGTGGATAGTTTTCGTTTTCTTATTATAGAATTTAATATGACCAGATTCATCATTGATTGTAACATTAACAGGCAAATTTGGATCCCATAAATATGATCCTTTATAACAAAGATTGTTATCATAATCCGGATCAATTTCTATCCGCAAAGGATTGTTACAATTACCGGTTGAATGAAAATCCTGCAAAGTAAAGTACCTGAAATATTGAGTTGGTAACAAACAGCAATTAATATAAAAAGATCCGAATGCATTAATACATGTTGTTTCACCTTCAGTATATAAACTATCGTCTATAAAATATTTGTGATGAATAGTAACTGCAACATTAGTATCTACTCCATAATGAAATTCATAATAACCGTCAGGAGCATTAGTGATTTCAACTGTTGCTGTTCTATTTCCGGTAACTGAGTAGGAAGTCCAGGAAGGATTCCAGCATCCAATTGTTGCATAAATGGAAACATCAGGTTCACCGGAAACTAATTCATATGTGAATTTCAATTTATGAGATTGATTGTCCCAACCCAGGTCGCAATTATACTTTCCAAGCTGGTTCACCGTTTTGTTCTGTAATTTTTTACCCGGACTTATCTCAATCTTCTCTTTTATTTTTACCTGGGGATATAATGATGTGGTTAGTATTGCAATACTAAAAAACAGTAAACATAAAATTCCGAAACCATTTCTTTTCATATTAGCCCCTCCGCTTAATGAAAGAATAAACCGAAAGTTTTCTTAATTCATATTAGAAATTAAACTTC
This sequence comes from uncultured Melioribacter sp., assembly GCA_964537965.1. Lineage (GTDB taxonomy): Bacteria > Bacteroidota > Ignavibacteria > Ignavibacteriales > SURF-24 > SURF-24. The sequence goes on from CAZIDB010000224.1 coordinate 3,037, forward strand.
AATCTTTTATGTAAAACAGAATCAATAAACAGAATACTTTTAATCAGCAGCTAAACCTTATAACAAATGCGTCTGCCATAAAAATAAACTTAAACCTTTTGCGGTAGAGAACCTGAAACGAA
>CAZIDB010000224.1:3258-7557 GCA_964537965.1 uncultured Melioribacter sp.
GTAAGATACTTTATGAAGTATTTAGAATTCAATCCATTCAAACAGCAACTAAAATTTACCTGCTTTTAATTAAAAGATACTATTCACTTGGTTTATTTTTTCTTTGTTGATGGTTGTGGTTTTCCTTCCTGCAGTTGAATATTTAATGCTTCAGGAAAAAGATCATACATCGATCCCGTAAACATGTCAATTATTAAACCCGGGATTATCCCGTTAAAAATATTTCCCCAGAAATAAAAAGAAAGTTTAGTAGTTAACTGAGTTTCATATGCCTCGTAACCATCAAGTTCAATTTTAATAACGTGATTATTCTTTCTTTCAATATTAACGACCTGCGGCGTTGTTCCAAACTTCTTACCGTCTATAACTAATTTTGCATTAGGTGGAGTAGTAACTATTTCAACCTGCTGTGAAGGCGTATTAAATAAAGTGGCACAAGATTGCAGACCAAGCGACGAGACAAGCAATACAATTATTATTAAATAGCGTTTCATTCTTTACCAAATTAATTTTTTCTATAAATATAATCGGATTTTTGGAAAAGAAATTTAGACTCACAATAAATTAACGGACTTACAGATAATAATTCTTAGTAATCAATTGAGCAGAATTTTTCAATTATAATCAAACTTAAGATGAAACTTCTTGTACGAGATACTAAATAAAACTCGGAAACTCAAATGATAAGTTGGACAGGGAATCCAGCATAATTAAAATTTTTATTCGTTATAATCCTGAAACTCAGGGAAATTCATTAATAGATTTTTTTACATCAGCATTAAGTCATCTTAGAATATTCTATCTGGTCACCATTAAGTTTAAAAACAACATTATTCAATTCATTTTTTACTTCGAATGTTGCATGTTTAATTTTTACCGTAACACCCGAATAGATTGACCTGGAGACTCTGATTGTCGGATTTTCAACATTGTAATAATCTTTCTCAATCAGCTTAAGTTCTGCTGCCATTCGTTCCCATTGTTCAAGCGCTGCCTGATGTTGTTCACGAAGAGATTTATACCTTGCATTTGTACCCATATCAGGTGGTCTTGAATTAAGTACTTCAATTTTCTTTTTTATCTCTTCAGCAGCTTTATGGGCTTCATTTACCTGTTCAAATTTCTTAAGATATTTTTCCCGATGCTCGAAGTTCATTCCCACTTCTATCTCTGTAGGAACATCATACTTGTTGCCAATTACGCTTGCAATTACTTTATTACTTGCAATTACTTTACCACCGACAATCTTACCATCAGGCTTAACCAAAGTTACTTCATCCTCGCACTCAATATTAGAACTAAGTATTTCTGTAGCTACGAAAATACTTCCCCTGCATTTAATTTTCTGATTTCTGATATAGCCGGTATGAAGATCGCCACCTACTTTAATTAATTGCTGACCATCGCCAACAATGCCACCTCTTACAGAAAGTACACCATCGCAGGAAATGCTAGCATGCTCTACAAGTCCTTTTACTGTTATGTTGTATGGAGTTGTAACCGTAAAGCCAGATTTAATATCACCCTTAATATCCACAGAGCTTTTCACATTAACGTTTCCTGTAGAAAAATCCACAGAGCCCTGAATGACATAGAGTTTCTGCACTTCTACAATATTTGTCTTAGGATCATAGGAAATAATTCCATCTACAGCAGCTTTGATTATCATTGGATCATCAGGATCTTTGGCTGTTCCCTGACCGGCAGTTACATTAATATCCTTACCCGATTTTCCAGGAACTTCATCTCCAAAAACATTTTTACCCGGTAAGCCTTTTGTAGCCGGAATTTTTTTAATAAGAATATCATCCTTATTAACGCTCCCTACTAAGTCAACTTCTTTATAATCAATTCGTCCGTCATCACTAATTCGCGGTCTTAAAGATTTGGTAGTATGGAAAAAATATTCAAGCTTTGCATCTTCTCCAACTCCCGGATAAATTCCTTCAGCAGCAACAAGAAGATCGCCCCATTTCTTTCCATCTAAATATTCATTAATGTTTTCATATTTGTATCCAAAATTGATATCTGCACTTTGAAGAGCATAAAGAACATCCTGGGGAATCATTGGAGTATCTTCATCACCTGCTGGGGGGTTAATCCTGATGGTAACACGCATTTTCTGATCTATTATATTGATCTGGATTCTTTTACCTTTATCATTCAATATATTCTCAGGCATATTTTACTCCGTTTTGTTTATTAATTTCTTTAGCCGGCAGAATTAAAGCACTGCCGATTCAAAACACTTAATACGATAAAAGTATAACCTTTATCTGCGAGAAAAAATAGTTCAAGAATTCTAAGTGGTAATATATGAATATTTTAACCTTATTATTCAACGTTATTCTCGTATAACTTAATTGATTTTTAAGGTCTTAAGTAAGAAAATTCTAACACTTCCCTTTCATTAATTTGATTTACACAAGATTATTTTTCATTTATAAAATAGATCTTATAAAACTTTCTGCCGTCCGAATCAATTCCCCGTTCAATCATCTGCCTGTTACCATGGATATAAATATGAAAATTGTTGTCAAGCTTTAAAATACTTTTATAGATTTTAAGCTGCTTTTTAACTGCATCAGGAGAAATTTCAAAATCATTTACGTCCATTAACTCACCGTATTCATTCCCATAATCTCTGAATGACCTGATCATTTTATCATTTCCAAAAACCTCTCTCTCAAAATCCTTTTTCTGAAATTTCTGATGAGTTTTAAAATAATCAGCAGATTTATTTAAATAGTCAATCTGGTCTGCCCTGCTCAATTCAAATTCCTCTGAAAGCTGGTTAGTTACAAAATTTTTTGTCATGACCATTGCTTTTTTAGTCTGATGATAGTCGTCACTTAACGGTTTGATTTGTAAAAAATTATCTTTCCAAAACTGGGCATCAACAGATTTACCGGATTTATCTACCACGCATACATTGAAACCTCTGTCAAGTTCAATATTAAAAATCAAACAACCTTTATCAAGCTTATCTATATCAATTCCATCATCACAACTGATTGAAAAGTTATCTTTTGAATTCTGAAGTTTTAGGAATTCATTTTTGTTTTCGGATTTAAAAAGTCCTAATAGTTCAGTTGTCTCGTCATTAATTTTTACGTTCTTAAAGTAAACAACGAACAAGTCGCCAGATTTTATCTGTGGATGAACAGATAATTCATAAAGATGTTTAGCAATATCAATTGAAATCTTCTGCAATTTTTCCGGTTCAGAGAAGATTTGCATTGCAAAGGAAAACATTTTATTTGTCGTAAAGTCATCACTTTCCGAAGTAAAGGAATAAAATTCAGGAAACGAAAAAGGGGTTAAAAAATATCTTCGTAAAAGTTCTTGCAATTTATCGTCGGAAATGTTTAATAACTGCCCTGACAAAAGAAGACTTTCATCATTAACTTTATTTCCAATATGATGAGCGGTCATCGACTCTATGTTACAATCTGAATAATCGATCATAAAATTCCTATCTGTTATTTTGAATTTATAAATTCATGAAATAGCCGGTTAATAATTTTTGTTAACGTCAATCTTTCTTATAAGAAACAGGATTGTTCATTAATAATAACTGCGAATCTTTAAGCATTAATACTTCCCGTAATTTCTCCTGGTTCATTCCTGCACGCGGTCTTGTAGATAAACCAACTGCCGCACAGAAAATACAGATATTCTGCGAGACAATACCTGCATCAATTGCCGCCCAAATTGTTTTAAGAGAATCAGAACCAAATTTAAATTTTGAAATGTCAGATACCATTAGGCAGATTACAGGAGCTAAAGTTGCACCTTCTTTCCTTCCTTCAGTCAATTTACGGTAATCTCCTTCCGTAACTAAATTAAGCAAATGATTCTGAGCATCATAAAGATAAATTCCTTTCTGCATACAAACATAAACATCAATATCCTGGGCGTTCTGTGCAGAAGGTGCAGTCCGCTTTCCACTGTCTTTTCTGTTAACTCCGTTTGCTGCCCAAAGTAGATTGGAGAGATCCTGGATTTTTAACATTGTTGTATCAAATTCTCTTACTGAAACTCTGTCTGAAAATGTTTTCATCGTATTTGAACCGATATTTAAATCGGGAGGATTAAGTTTAATTATTTTTTCCGGTTGGGCAAATAATTCCATTGTAAGAAAAATAAATATGAGCATAACATTTCTGAGATTCATAGTGTTTCTCCACAAATGATAGAAAAATTTCTTTTTATATGATACTGAGCCGGATATTTATATTGCCCGGGTAAATATTTTCTTTCCAAAGATAGATGAAAGAATAGATTAATAAAATATTA
>CAZIDB010000225.1:0-6245 GCA_964537965.1 uncultured Melioribacter sp.
CTTGAAGAAGTTTACGGCGGACTTATTAAGGGAATGATAAAAGGAGCGAAAGAAAGAAAGCAGAGAGCGGAACAGTCAAAGCAAAACGCAAAGATGTTTTCCTTTAATGAGGGTATGCAGACTTTTCCAAGTGCAATTGCAAAGAAACTTGAAGGAAAGATTAATTATAATTGCAGTATTACAAAGATTGAAAAATTAAATAATCAGTACTCAATTTCTTTTATCCAAAATGGTGAAGAGAAAAAAATTGATGCAGATATAATCACATCAACCATTCCTGCACATATAGCAGGCAATCTTTTCCGTCCTATGGATCCAACTCTTTCAAATCATCTTGAAGCAATTTATTATCCACCCGTAATGGTTTTATATCTTGGGTATAAAAAAGAAGCTATTGGGCAGCCACTTGACGGATTCGGATTTCTTATTCCGAAGAAAGAAAACAAATCTTATCTGGGTGCAATATGGAGCTCAGTAATTTTTAAGAAGCGTGCCGAAGATGACAAAGCTGCTTTTACCATTTTTATCGGTGGAGCTCGCTCACCCGAATTGTTTGATCTGGGAAAAGATGTTATAATAAGAAAAGTATTGGATGAGTTTCATTCAATAATGAAGATTAAAGAAGAACCGGTTTTTGTGCGAGAAAGAATGTGGGAGAAAGCAATTCCGCAGTATAATATTGGCTACATTGAGCATGAAAATTATTTTGATCAGTTTGAAAAAAATAATCCCGGAATTATTTTAAGCGGAAATTACCGCGGCGGAATTTCTGTGGGTGATTGTATAAAAAATTCTGAAGTGGTTTATAACAAAGCGGTTCACTTAATGAATAATTCATAATGCATAATGTAAAATGATGGTTCAAAAGGAAAAAGAAGAAAATGTAATTGTTGAAAAGAGTTTTAACTTTTCAGTAAGAATCGTCAAATTCTATTTGATTCTTATAAAAAGGAACAAAGTAGTTGAACCACTTTTAAAACAACTGCTAAGAAGCGGGACATCAATTGGTGCGAATATAACTGAAGCGCAAAGTGCTGTTACGAAAAAAGATTTTATTAACAAATTAGGAATTGCATTAAAAGAATCTAAAGAAACTGATTATTGGTTAAGATTATTTGTTGCAACAGATTTAATTGATGAGAAAGAATATAAAAGCATGCACAACGATGCTCTTTCAATTATTAAATTATTGACAGCAATAATTAAATCAGCAAAAACAAATAATTAAAGCATTATACATTTTACATTATAAATTATACATCGGAGTTTTTATGGCTCAATATCCAGCTAAAAGACTGAGACGTTTACGCTACAATCCAATTATACGTGATATGATTAGAGAAACGCATTTAAACAAAAAGGATTTAATCTACCCTCTCTTTGTTGTTCACGGAGAAAAAATAAAGAATGAAGTTAAATCAATGCCTGGTGTTTACCAGATGTCGGTGGATGTTCTTGTTGAGGAATGCAAAGAAGTTGCAACACTCGGAATTCCTGCAGTTATACTTTTTGGAATTCCCGAACACAAAGATGAGCAGGGCTCGGAAGCTTACAACCCGAACGGAATTATTCAGCAGGCAGTAAGGGCAATAAAAGCAAACGTTAAGGATTTGGTTGTAATTACAGATGTATGTTTGTGTGAATATACTTCACATGGTCATTGTGGAATGTTGAACGGTGAAGAAATATTAAATGATGAAACTGTTTCTTTGCTTGCAAAGGAAGCTGTTTCGCATGCAGAAGCAGGCGCAGACATCATTGCTCCTTCAGATATGATGGACGGGAGAATTGCTGCGATAAGAAAAGCGTTGGACTATAAAGGCTTTACCAAAATTCCAATTATGAGTTACGCGGCAAAATATGCTTCCGGATTCTACGGTCCGTTCCGTGATGCAGCGGAATCAACCCCGGCCTTTGGAGACAGACGTTCTCACCAGATGGATGTTGCAAATGCAAGCGAAGCTCTGCGCGAAGTTGAAACTGATATTGAAGAAGGTGCAGATATTGTTATGGTAAAACCTGCCGGCGCTTATCTTGATATAATCTGGAGAGTAAAAGAAAGATTTGAACTTCCTACTGCTGCTTACCAGGTAAGCGGTGAGTATGCAATGATTAAAGCTGCTGCACAAAATGGCTGGATTGATGAACAGAGAGTTATGCTTGAATCCTTGACAGCAATTAAACGCGCAGGCGCAGACATGATTCTTACTTACTTTGCTAAAGATGTTGCAAAGTACTTAAATCAGAATTTTTAATTGGATAATTAATATGCTTTTTCTGTTTGAGGAGAGTAAGAATAAGATCAAGAGTAAGAAAAAATTTTAAACTGAATAACAAATGAAATATCGTAAACTTGGTAAATCAAATATTGAAGTATCGGAAACAAGTCTTGGCTGCTGGACAATGGGTGGACTTAACTGGGTTAACGGCACTCCTAACGGCTGGGCAAATGTTGATGAGAATGAAATCCGTGATGCCGTTTATTATGCGCTGGATAAAGGTGTAAATCATTTTGATAACGCGGATGTTTACGGCAACGGTAAAGCCGAAAGAATGCTTTCAAGAATACTGGGCACTAAAACAAAAGATGTTATCATTGCATCAAAGGTCGGTTACTTTCCCGGAACAGCGGAGCACGCTTATGAACCGCAGCATATCCGTCATCAATGTGAACAATCTTTGGTTAACCTTAAAAGAGATTTTATTGATATCTACTATTTCCATCATGCAGATTTTGGTGATAATGACATTTACTTAAATGATGCCGTTGAAACAATGTTCAGATTAAAAGGTGAAGGAAAAATTAGAATTATTGGTTTATCCGCAAGGAAGGATGAAGATTTCCAAAGACTGATTCCCATTATTAAACCCGATGTACTCCAGAGTTTTTCAAATGCTCTTGATAACAGGTATCTTGGTGAAGGAAAACCGGTTAGAAAATTACTTGAGAAAAATCAGTTATCCTTTATCGCTTTCGGGCCGATTGCGCAGGGCTTGCTTCTTGGTAAATATGATAAGAACAATCCTCCGAAGTTTGACGATGGTGATCATCGAAAGAATGCTGCAAGATTTACATTTGAATATCTTAAAAAGCTTGAACCAAAGATTGAAATATTAAAACAGAAATTCGGTTCAAGCATAGAAGACTTATCAAGAGCAGCGCTTCAATATTTGCTATATTATAAAGTAGTGGGTGCAGTAATTCCTGGGTTCAGAAATTTAAAACAGGTAATGATTAATCTTGAGGCTGCGGATAAACCGCTTACAGATGATGAATTTAATTTTATTAAAGAATTATTTTTTGGTTTCAGCTATCAATAATATTATTCCGCTAAGATTAAATTTTATTTAAGTTGTATTTGTGGAATTGTAAGAGTAACTAAAATTTGATTGAGCCAGACGAAGAAACAAAAAATCAACTTGCCAATACTAAAAGAAAGGTTAGCGTAAAGCAAACATTTGCCGCGCTGAAATATCCCAATTATCGTTTATGGTTCTGGGGACAAATGACCTCATTGTTCGGTTCCTGGATGCAATCAACCGCTCAGTCTTTCCTTGTATATGAACTGACACATTCACCTGTATTCCTTGGTTATGTGGGATTTGCCGCCGGAATTCCCGCATGGGTATTTACTTTTTACGGCGGTGTAATTGCAGACAGATTCCCACGCAGAAACATCCTGATGATAACACAAATCTGGATGATGAGTCTTGCCTTTGTTCTTGCACTATTAGCTTTTACTGGTTTGGTACAACCTTGGCATGTAATTTTATTATCATTTGGGTTAGGGGTAGGAACAGCATTCGATTCCCCCGCCCGCCAGGCTTTTGTTAATGAGCTTGTTGAAAGAGAAGATTTAATTAATGCTATTGCGCTTAATTCAACAATGTTTAATACTGCTACTGCAGTTGGTCCCGCAATTGGAGGAATTATTTATGCTCTTCTGGGACCAGCATGGTGTTTTACAATAAACGGAATTTCCTTCCTTGCAGTAATTTATAACTTGTGGAAAATGAAATTAAAACCGTTCGTTCAAAAGATAAGAACTAAATCCACTTTGGCAGAATTAAAAGAAGGATTTATTTATATAAGAAAACAGAGAATGATTTTAATGATCATTTTCATGATTGCGATGGTAAGTATTTTAGCTTTTGGAATGATAACACTTTTCCCTGCCTGGGCGGTTCAAATTTTACATGGCGATTCAACGACAAACGGATTCCTTCAATCTGCCCGAGGTGTTGGTGCGCTAATAGCTGCATTGACAATTGCATCAATGAGCAAATATTTAAGCAAAGGTAAAGTGCTGATGAATAACTATCTTGCTTTACCGGTTTTTATAATAATTTTTTCCTTAAACAGGAATTTGTTCCTTTCATTGTTCCTGCTTGTTATCATTGGCGGAGTTTTAATTACCATTTTCAATTTATCCAATGCTACAATTCAAACTTTAGTTGATGAAGAATTCCGCGGCAGGGTAATGTCAATTTACAGTTTCAGTTTTTTTGCAATTGTTCCGCTTGGTTCTTTGCTCATTGGAGCAGAAGCCGAGCATCTAGGTGCACCCGAAGCAATTTTAATAAATGGTGTGATTCTGCTTGTATGTATGTTAGTTATAAGCTGGCGTTTTCCTCACCTTAAAAAAGTTGGCTGATATCTCTTCTTAGTGTCTTTGCGCCTTCGCGGTGAATAATTTCAGGCTCTTTCCAAATACTTCTTATACTTTCCTCCATCAGGTTCTTCTCTGCCTGAAGAAAAGTAAATGATATTTCCGCTACCGTTATTGCTCAACAGTTTTTTTTGTTCAAGAATATTTTTCAGATGTCTTACCGTACCAAGGTTACCGTCAATTATATCAGTGTCTTCTTCAAAAATTTTTTTAAAAACACTTTTGTAAAACGGGAAATGAGTGCAGCCCAGAACAATAGTGCCGTATTGTTCAAGGTGGAAGTTCTTTAACTGCTCACGAAGATAATCTTCAGTTATCTTTTCATCAAATACAAAATTCTCCGCATATAAAACCAATCCCGGCAGGGCAAGCTCATCCACAATATTATTTGAATCTATTGTTGTAACCAGATTATTATATTTATCTTCCCTCAAAGTTAACTCAGTCGCGAATACCAGAACACGTCTACCATTACTTCTTTCAACTGCTGGTTTAACGGCGGGTTCCATTCCTAAAATGGGAATTAAATATTTTTCTCTCAGATTCTTTATGGCGATGCTTGTGGCGGTATTGCAGGCAACAACAAGAGCTTTAATCTGCTGACCGATCAAAAAATCAACGGCATTAAAAACATATTGCTTAACCTGCTCTTTAGTCTTTGGACCGTATGGCACATTATCAACGTCGGCGTAATAAAGAAAATCTTCTTTCGGAAGTATTTTCAACGCTTCTTTTAAAACTGTAATTCCGCCAACACCCGAATCAAAAAATCCAATTCGCAAAACTGAACTCCGGAAATTTTCTTTTTACATTTCAAATATAAGAAATGAAGAGAGAAAAGGTTCGTAATTGAAGAAACGCTAAAAATTATTTACTTTTTATCTAAGTTTTATTAAGAAAATGAAATGACTAATTTAATAAGAGAAATACGAAAATTAAGCAGGACTGACCAACTGAAACTTTTGAATATTCTTAACGAGAATATTAAGACGAAAAGAATCAGGAAGAATACTTCACTTATTGAACTTGAAGGTTTGGGAAAAGAAATCTGGCAGGATATTGACGTTAAAAAATACATTAATAAAGAACATAAAAGTTGGAAATAATTTCGGAACTAACCGGTAAAAAAGTTGGAGTGGATACTGCTCCGTTTATCTATTTCATTGAAAAGCATCCCGAATATCATAATGTTCTTAAAGAGATTTTCCGGCTTGCTGCTAAAAAGCAAATTCACATTATTACAAGCATTATTACTTTAATTGAAGTGATGGTTCATCCCTTAAGATTGGGTCATGTTAAACTTGCCGAAAGATACGAACAGATTCTTTCCGGATCAGATGAAATTTTATTGGCAGATGTTACATCAGAAGTTGGTTGCCAGGCAGCAGTACTTAGAAGCAAATACAATATTAAAACACCGGATGCTATTCAGATATCGGCATCATTAGTAAACGATGCGGAATTTTTTATTACAAATGACAAACGGTTAAAAAGTATAAAAGAAATTAAAGTTATATAACTGGATGACTTGATAAAGGATTAATTATGAAAATTCCAAACAGCGAAAAACTTTTT
>CAZIDB010000225.1:6345-7545 GCA_964537965.1 uncultured Melioribacter sp.
GGTGCTTTAACTTTTGGTGTACCTACAAGTCCCGGTGTTACAATAGGAAACGCTGTTGATACTCTTATTGCCGATTATAATGATATTAGCTCAATTAAAAATCTTGTTGCGGCAAACAAGAACCAGATTGCCGCAGTTATAATTGAACCCGTTGCCGGCAATATGGGCGTTGTTAAAATGAATGAGCAATTCCTTAAAGAGCTAAAAGAAATTTGTGAAAATGAAAAAATTGTTCTGATTTTTGATGAAGTGATGACCGGATTCCGTGTTGCTAAAGGCGGAGCACAGGAAATACTCGGAGTTAAACCTGATCTTTCAACATTCGGAAAAATTATTGGCGGAGGTTTGCCGGTTGGTGCATTCGGCGGAAAGAAAGAAATTATGAAAATGATTTCACCAAGTGGACCTGTTTACCAGGCAGGAACATTAAGCGGCAACCCGCTTGCAATGTCTGCAGGTTATGCGGCGCTTACTTATATAAAGGAACATCCGGAAATCTATAATCTGCTTGAAGAGAAATCAAAATTTCTTGAGGAAGGATTTGCAGAAAACCAGAAATCACTTGGCAAAAATTTTGCCTTTAACCGTGTCGGTTCAATGATGACTCTTTTCTTTACAGAGCAAAAAGTTGTTGATTTCCATTCTGCGGTTTCATCTGACACGGCTTTGTACGGAAAATTCTTTAATGGAATGCTGAAGCGGGGAATTTATCTCGCACCTGCTCAGTTTGAAGCGATGTTTGTTTCAACAGCACACACAAAAGAAGATTTGGAGAAGACAGTTAAAGCGCAATATGATGCGCTGAAAGAAATTGTTTAGGCGAAGGCTGAGGCAAAGGGGCCTGAATTATTGCAAGCAGCAATAAACAGATTAATACCTTGAATAAGTAAAACAATTATTTTATGTTCTCATAAGGTTTTTAATAAAAGATATTTCAAACAACACTTTCAATTATTGCGGGGTAGCTATGAAAGTAAAAATATTATTTCTGTTTGCATTCTTTGTTTTCTTCTTTGGAAACGAAGTGTTTTCCCAGAATATCCTTAGGCTATTTAACCGGGATTATCACTTATCATCTCAGCATTCAAATTCTATTGATCAAATACTTCTTAACCAACCACAACATTCAATTTGTAAAAATCAATCCGGCTATTTATTAGACAGCATTTATATGGTTACTGAGGGATTCACGGCAACCAG
>CAZIDB010000226.1:0-7518 GCA_964537965.1 uncultured Melioribacter sp.
GCCGCCCCACCAACCTGAAATAGGAATTGAAACGGTTCCGAAAACCATTCCGAGTGTTCTGTCTTTGCCTTCATCAAATTTCATGTACATTCCGCTAAGCCCAACTCCTGCTTGTGGTAGGTACTCTCCAAGTTTCATCTTTGTCTGTAGTTCTTCAGCCTCAACGGATTTTTCAAGTAATGAATATTCTGTTCTTCTTTTAAGTGATTCATTCTTATCTGCGTAAAGGCTTTGCGGAAGTTCGCCAATCTTTAAATCATCTTTAAGAATCATGGTTGAATCGTAAGGTATTCCTATATGCTGGCAGAAAGCCATAACAGCAAGCTTCTTTCCATTGTTCAGTTTTGATTTGTTGAGCAGTACTTCACTTAATTTCAATCTTACTTTAAGAACATCATTCTTCATTACAAGGCCGGAATTAAATGCATCATCAACCTGGAACAATAGACTATTCAACAGCTTTTCATAATTCTCAATTGTTTTTTGTTTTTCTTCAAGAGAAACAATTTGCCAGTATTGTTCCTCGGTTTTTAATAGTACTTCATCTTTTGTAAGCTTCTCTTTGAACTCAGATACTTCAGTTCCAAGTGAAGCAAGCTTATTGCCGTTATAAATTCTTCCTCCGGTAAATACCGGTTGTATAACATTTACAAAACCAACTGTTCCTTTCTTCATAAGCTCCATTGAAGATGCAGGCATATAAGCATATAATGTAGCATCAGCTAAGTTGGCTAAATCTCCGTCATACACAGGAAGGTTTCCACCGGAAGTTTCCATTTCCATTAAACCTTTCTGGGATTTGAATATCATTCCACCTGCACTTATACTTGGGAAGTAATTTGTAAATGCTGACTTTTTTATCTGCTGCGATGCTTCAATTTCAAGTTTGCTGTTTTTAGCTTTAATATTATTTTGCAATGCAAGCTGTTTGCTTTCTTCAAGGGTTAATACTTTCTGGGCAAATAACTGAGTTGAACAAATTGCTGTTATTAAAAGGAAATAAAAATTTATTTTTTTCATGCTACTTCACCGTTTTCAACTATTTCTGAAAATTCATCTCTTTTGGAAAAATCTTTTCTGTGGAATAAATAATAAAGCACAGGAATAACAAGGAGCGAAAGTACCAATCCGAATAATAATCCGAAGCAGATTACCGCACCAAGTGGTCCCCATAAAGGTGAACGACTCATTATCATTGGAACTACACCAACAGCGGCGGCGGCAGATGTGAGAAATATCGGACGCATTCTTCTCTTTGCAGATGAGATTGCCGCTTCTTCAAGTGTATGACCATGCTCGCGTCTCAATTCTTCTGCATAGGATACATAAATAATTCCGTTACGAACTACGATTCCAATCAGACCAATCAAACCAATAAATGCTGTTGTACTGAATGGGTAACCTGTTATGGTTACACCAAACGAAGCACCGAATATACACAGCGGCATTGTCATCATTATAAGTATTGCAGTCTTCGCATTCCTGAATTGTGCAAGGAGAATAACAAAAATTATTACCACACTAATTGCAAGAGAATAGTATAGCGGAGTAAGTTCATCCACTCCCATTTCATATTCACCGCCAAAGTTAATTGAAACGCCATCAGGCAGTTTTATGTTTTCCAAGGATGGTTTTAACACGTTAAATATTCTTGAAGGATATTCTCCTCTTTCAACATCAACTCTTACAGTTATTGTACGTACACCATTACGTCTTACAATTTCACCTTCTGTCCATTCCTGTTTTGCATCTGCTAATTGCCTTACCGGTACTGATGAGACAAGGAACGGTGAGGTTACATATTGATTCATTACATCTTCAACATCAGACTTTATTTTTTTATCTACTTTAAGATTTACATTGACAGGGTAATCATCTTCCCATATTGTTGAAACAGGAAAGCCTTTTGTTCCGAACATTAATGAGTAATCAAAAATAGTTTTTGAGTATCCAAGCCTTGTTGCTTCGTCTTCTTTTAATTTAAGACTAACTGCCTGAAGCGGCTGCTCGTAATCAGTCCTTACCCATTGGACACCTTCAACACCGCGTGCGATATTTGCCACCTGGTTTGCTAATTTCTTTATTGTCGATATACTATCACCGGAAATACGCACTTCTATTGGAGATTTTGACGTAGACATTTCAAGCTGTTTCCATTTGTAGTAAGCTTTGGGATTGTTATCGCTATAGCTTTTACTATACTCATCCAGCATTTCTCTTGTAGCTTCGGAAGATTCAGTTATAACAAGTAATTGTCCGTAGTGCTTTGCAGGAAAATTTGGTGCATATAACGAGTTAAACCGGGGCGAACTTGTACCGACAAATGCAGCAACTTCTTTTACTCTGCTGTCTTTCATAAGTTTAGCTTCAACTTCTTTTAAAGCTGCATCTGTCTGTTTAAGAGAACTTCCAACCGGGAGATATACTTCAACCGCAAACTGGTTGCGTTCAAACGCAGGGAAGTTTTGCTGTGGGCTAAGCGCTAAAAGTGCAAGCCCTATTACGAATGAAGCAAGACCAATTAATACAATTGTACGCTTCTTCATAAATGATTTCTCAAGAACTTTATCATAAAAAGATTGAATCCATTTTAGGAATGCAGCTTTTTTACCGGTATTGTTTTCACCTTTAATTCCCTGCTTAATAAATATGTAGCACATCATTGGAACAAGAAGTACCGAGACAAGAAGTGAAATCATTAAAGCGTAAGTAACAGTCTGAGGTAATGATGCAATAAAATCACCGGCAGTGCCTGTCATTAAAATTGTCATCGGGGTAAAGCACATTATTATTATTAATGTTGCAGAGAAGACAGAGCCGAAAAGATCTGTTACACTTTGTGAAGCCGCATCGTGCGGAGTTATACCGTTATCAAGTTTCTCTACGTAATTATCAATTATAACAATTGCGTTGTCTACAACCATCCCAAGTACAATAATCAATCCGGCAAGCGAAACTGTTTGTAACGTAATTCCGGTTGCCCACATTAAACCAAGTGTAATAAAGACAGAAATGGGGATTGATGATGCAGCTACAAGCGCAACTCTGCGCGGCAATAACAGAATAGTTACGAGTATAACAGAAAATATTGCAAGACCAAATTCTTTTATGAAATTAAATATTGACTGAGATACAAAATCAGGCATATCGGATATAATACCTACTCGAACATCGGAAGGTACTTCAGAAGTAAACTTTTCGATTTCATCTTTAACATCGCTGCCGTACTGTACAATGTTATGACCTGGAAGCATTTCGAGTGAGACGATTAAACATTTTTTGCCGTTAACTCTTATATAAGAATCAGGGTCGGGATATTCACGTACTACTTTGGCAACATCTTTTACACGGATAACATTTCCTGTCGGATCAGAATAAATTATCTGGTTCGCAATATCGCTCTCTGTTTTATAGCTTGACGGGATATGTATAGGTCTTATAAATTCGCCGTTGTCAATTTCACCGGAATAATTAACTGTGCTTTGCGGTTTTAGCTGCGAGAGGACCATTATCGGTTTTATCCCGTAGTTGGTCAGCTTTGCGTCGTCTATGTAAACATTGATTTCTTCTTTCTGTAAACCGAAATGTTTTACGCGTGATGTTGAAGGAATTTTCCGCACATTGTCTTCAAACTTTTCAATATACTTTTCAAGTTCTTTGTAAGTCTTTGTATCAGATTCAACAGCAAGTAGAATTGCAGATGTATTTCCAAAATCATCATCTGCAGTTAAAGACATTACTCCGGATGGAAGCTGTCCTTTGAATTCGTTTAACCCGTGCCGTAGTTTTACCCAGAAAGCTTTCGGGTCAGGTTCGCGTTTCTGCACTTCAACATAAATAACCATCACATTCTCTTTAGAGACGGAATATGTTTTTGCTTTATTTACCGCTTCATACTGGAAAAGATATTGTTCAACCTTTTTTGTCAGTTGTTCTTCAACCTGTTCTGAAGAAGCGCCAGGATAAATTCCTATAATCAATCCCTGCCTTATTTTAAATTCTGGGAATTCATCGCGGGGCATTTCTACAAGCGAAATAATACCGAACACCACAAGTGCGGCGGTAGCAAAAATAATTAGCTGTTTATACCTGAAAATTATTTCAATCAGAGTTCTTTTCTTTTTCATAAAATATTTTCCTTACTACTGGCTGACAATGCTGATTAATGAATTGTCAACTAATTTCTGAAAACCAGCTACCACAATCTGTTCACCTAAATTCAAGCCTTCGGTTACTTCAACTCCGCTTTTAAGCAGCTTTCCGGTTTTGATATATTTTTTAACAGCCTTATCCTGGTAAACCGCATAAACAAAATTCCTTCCCTGTTCATCAACTAAAACTGCATTGCCCGGTACAAATAATCCCGATGATTTATTTTGCCTGGCAAGATTAACATTACAAATCATTCCCGGTTTAATCTGCCGGTCGGAGTTATTAATTCCAATTTTGATTTTGTAGGTGTGTGCTAAAGGATCAGCCATAATTCCTATTTCTTCAACTGTACCGTTAAACTCTGTATTGTTAAGTGCAGCGATTTTTATTTTTGCTTTATCGTCTTTTTTAACAGAAGCAATTTCGTTCTCTGCAATTGGAACGCGTGCAAATACTTTTTCAATCTTTACAATTGTAATGGAAGAGAAGTTAGGCATTGCGGTCATTCCGGGTTCAATTGAACGTTTGCCGACAATACCACTTACAGGTGAGTAAAGTTTGCAATCATCTAGATTCTTTTTAGAAATGGCTGCTGCAGATTTTGCCTGTTGCAAACCCGTTTCAACTTCTACAAGTTTTACTTCCGGAAGATTGCCGTTCTTATACATTGGTTGTAATCTTTTATACGCATCCTCTGCCTGCTTCAAAGTAGCAAGTGTCATTTCATAAGCGTTTTTATATGTCTCTTCATTCAGCGTTGCGAGTAGTTGACCTTTACTTACAAAATCACCTTCATTAACAAGAACACGTGCCACAGTTCCAACCCCGGAAAAACTAAGTGGTGTTGATTCCGATTCTTCTATTGTTCCGCTATAAGCAATTTCTTCGTTACCGTCTAAAGTTGTAACTTCTTTTACCTGGACATTTACCGCTGTGTTATTCAGGTTTATACCGGAGGATTTACTGCATCCTGTATAACCTGCAGATAAGAAAATTATTATCGTTAATATCCAAATCTTATTTTTGTTCATTTTGAATCCTTAATTATGTTTATCTGCTTAAACCAAAATTCGAACCAGGGTTAAGAAGAATGCTAACTTGCAAAAATGAAGTGAAAAGCGAACAAATTTAGTCGTGATTGCTTAAATAAAATCAATAGCTTATTTTTACTGCTGATATAAAAGCAAATAATTTTATTTAAGGCTGAAGATGGAAATACTAAACAATGACTTATCTCTGCTGATTTCAATTAATGATGACATTGCCACGATTAAGGATGCGGAAAATCTCTTCCTTACAATCTTTAAGAAGCTTCACGCATTTTACGGAATAAAGATAGTCGGAATAGCTCTGCCTGATAAGACAAAAGAAAATATCGGGTTTGTAATTGCAAAGATTACCGGAGAGAATCTGGAAGAATCCTCCCTGTGGCTTAAAACTTTTTCGATGGATTCTATTCCGTTTGATCTGTCACTCGATAACCCTAAAATTGTTTTCCCGGATGCCAAACATTTCTATTCAGTTCAACCAGTTACGAAGGATCAGGAATCAATTCAAAGCGTGTTAACCGAAATGAACATCAATTCATTTGTTCTGCTGCCAATGAAAACGGGTGGGGAATTAATCGGGTATATAATTTTCTCATCGCATGAATTTAATCTAAAAGAAAATGATTACGATTATTCACTTAAAATTGCCAACCTTATTGGTGCTGCTCTGAAAAAATCAATTGATTACTCAGATCTTCAGGATAAAGAGAAGGAAAAGGAGATCCAGTTAAGATTACTTATAGACCTGATTACTATTAATCAGAGTGATGTTTTTTTTGCCAAACTTGCAAAAGAAATTGATGCTTTGATTCCCTGCGATTACATTGCAATTTACGCCAGGGAAAGTGAAATGAACGTCTCCAAGTATTTTACAAGCGTAAAAAGCATACTGGATAAGTTTGAAATAATTCCGCTTTCGCAAAGTGTTTCCAACGCAATTATGGCATTAAAGCAGCACTTACCGGAAAAGCAGGGTCAGGATTTTATTGAAATAGCAGATGATCTGTTTAATACGATGGCTGAGCAGTATACTCACATCAGGAATCTGAAAGAGAAAAATTCAATCAACTCATTTCTCGTCATTCATTACTTCTACAAAGACCTTGGCGAACTCAATTTAATTATCGGAAGAAAAGATCCGTTCCTGTGGATGAGCGGACAGAAAAAAATTGAACTCATGTTTCTTCAGAATAAGAATAAGTATTTCGCTTATAAAGAAATTGAACTTGGTATGCACTTGCTTCCGCTGCTTGGAATGATATTGACAAACCTTTATGCCTTTGAGGAAATAAAAATTCTTACAAAGAAATTAGAACAGGAGAAAAACTTTTTGCTTGATGAAATTAATCTCAGCGGAAGTTTTCAGGAAATAATCGGTGAAAGCCAGATTATACAAAACTCATTGAACAAAGTTAAACTTGTTGCTCCTCTTGACGCTACAGTTCTAATTTTAGGAGAAACGGGAACAGGTAAAGAATTAATTGCGCGGGCTGTTCATAACCTTTCTAACAGGAAAGAGAACACGTTTATTACTGTTAATTGTGCTACACTTCCTGCGCAATTAATTGAATCAGAATTATTTGGACACGAGAAAGGAAGCTTTACAGGTGCTATTGAAAAGAGAATTGGTAAGTTTGAAGTGGCAGATGGCGGAACAATTTTTTTAGATGAGATTGGTGAACTGCCGCTCGAAATTCAGGCTAAGCTTTTACGCGTTTTGCAGGAAAAAGAATTTGAACGCATTGGCGGTAAAAGTACAATTCATGCCGATGTACGGATTGTAGCTGCAACCAACAGAAATCTTGAAAGAGAAGTAGCACAGGGTAAATTCCGTTCGGATTTATTTTTCCGCCTGAATGTTTTCCCGATTACAGTTCCACCGCTCCGGGACAGAACAGATGATATTCCAATACTTGTAAAGCACTTTATAAGTATTTATTCAAAGCGAATAGGTAAAGAAGTAAAATCTATTAGAAAGAACGACATGGAAATGCTTATGGCTTACAACTGGCCGGGCAATATAAGAGAACTTGAGCATGTAATTGAAAGGGCAATTATAATTTCCGAAGGAGCGAATCTTAGTCTGGAAAACCTTCTGGGTGGAAACAATAAAAAAGTCGAAGAAGATTTTGAATCATTTAAGACATTGGTTGAGATTGAAATGGAACATATCATGAATGCACTTAAACTTACTAATGGGAAAGTTACAGGTGAAAAGAGTGCGGCACAACTGCTTGGTATAAACGGTAAAACTCTTGGTTCACGCATGCGTAAGCTTGGAATAAAAAGGGAAATTACAATAACGGCAAGAGAGTAG
>CAZIDB010000227.1:0-7303 GCA_964537965.1 uncultured Melioribacter sp.
CTGTCTTCGGTCATTTGTCCTAAATATTTGAATTGAAGGATTCCATTCTTATCGATTATGAAAACAGAAGCGATATTCTGATCGGAGGTTACCCCATCCCAAAACTTTGTAAATAGCTTTAATTGATTTGATAGCTTTCTATCCCCATCAATAAGTACAGGAATATCATTTGGAATTTCGCCTTTCTTAACTTCAAACTTTTTGGGGAAATGTTGTTTTGCCCAGTTACCATATTCAACCTGAATAGGATTCCCCTGAGCAGGAGGATTCTTAACTGTTTCTAATGTATTCAATACATCCGGAAGTTTATCGAACCAGTCCGCAATTTTTTCATTATCATAAGGAAGAACGAATGCAATTTCCAGATCATATTTTTTTCTAATGTTTTTTTCTTTTTGTAATTCACCTAATTCCAAATACTGGTATGGGCAGTACGTGCACCACGAATTAACAACCCAACCACGGGGAAACATAAGCAAAACATTTTTCCCTTTATATTTTGAGAGTGTAAACTCCCCACCGCCAAAAATTGGCAACGTAAAATCGGGCATTGGTTCACCAACAATTGCCGGTAACAGCGGAGCAAGTGTAAGATCTGGTCTTGCTTTATTTACAGTATTAAGTACCTTCCATTCATTACCATTCTTGTACATCTGCAAAAATTCAAGTTGATTGATTGTCTCCACTTTAACAATGGCAAGTCCGTCCATAATATCAAGCACTTCAAGTTGAAAATCTCTTGATGATTCATCGAACTTTCCTATTCGCGCAAAAGTATTTTCAACTATTGCGTCAAACCTTATTCTTCTTATTGCAGTCTTTCCTGTCTGAGGTACCTTGTTGTAAGTTACCCGATTAAATTCAGGATCGGCAACCATCTCTACTCTTTTAGAATCACCGGAAATAATACCTTCGATAAACATACTTGCAGATTTCACAATTGCATCCTTTTCATCGGCAGGTTTAAAATCTTTTATTCGCGGATTTGAAATTCCGTTAGTCCAGAGCACATTAACAATTTTCCATTGGTCATCAATGCTAATCATCTGAAGATAATCACAAAAATTCTCTGAGGTTAATTTCACATTTGCAAGATCATTATTTACATCAAGAATTTTAACCGAGATATTTCTCTTGTTTTCATCAAGCAGCCCAACCTTTGCCCTTGTATTTTCAAGCAGCCCGGAATATGTATTATATGCCAGCGTAGTTCTTCCGCTTTGTTGTAATATTCTTGGATTAACCTTATTCAAATCAGGGTGAATTGCTTTCTCCATTCTTGCAGCATCACCGGAATAAAAACCATCTGCATAATCCAATGCTGTTTGGCGTATTGCAGATGAATCATTACTGTTTTGCGCAAACGAAACAAATGAAACTAAGAGAATGAAAATTCCTAAATATTTCTTCACTTTAGACCTCCTCTTGTAAAAGCGTTCGGTTATTTATTTTCAATGAATTCAGTATACTCGTTTAGAAGCCAGTTTCGCAGTGGTTCGTTAATTTTTATCTCGTTCATCCAGTTTGGATTTTTAATCCACACATTTTCCAGGATTACACAGGAAAGAGAATCAAGTAATTTTGCTTTTTTATATTCCGGTAATCTTGTATGAAGATTTAAAGGATAACCACAGGATAAAGGCAGCCAATGTATTTTATCCTGTTGAACTTTGCTAACTATTACTGCGCTTAACACAGCCTGATGAAGAAACAACTGCTGAAGAAAACCACTGCAGGCATTCCTCTGGTATGTACTGTCTTTAAGAAGATTAAGAAGTATTCTAGACCATTCGCCGAATATTCCAAGTCCGGGATCGACAGAAAAAATTTCGCAGTTGAAGTAAGCGCGTATTTTCTTTTCATCACCAATTGTTTCAACAACCGGAATATCTTTTACCTTCAATCCTGTCGCTTCATAAATTGATGACCAGAACAAATTCGGTTCTTCATCAGGAAGCAACCCTATTTTATTTTGAAGAAATACAGGTTTTACCGCTGCTGAATATTTATCTGTTAAATAAAGCTCATCTAACGGCCCAAGTACAATTGTTTCAGGATCGAACCAGGCAAGCGTATTGGTTTTATCCAAAACTAACTTTTCAATATTGGATGCAGCAAATGCTTTTATGGCAAGCGGATAATTTAGAATCAGGCTATCCAGCTCTAGCGACAACAAATGAACATTGGAATCAATGAAATCCAAAACTGAAATGTTTATAGTATCATTTAGCAGAATATAGATTGGTGAATCAGCATAACTCCCCCCGAATTTACGAATGCTTTTAACAAGAATCTTTACTTGTTTAACCTGAAGAGAATTTGTTGCATAAGTTGCAACGGTTAAATTACTTTTTATTTTATTTTTATCTCTCTCTGAACATTTTACCAATGAACTGAAAAGAAGGATAATCAAAGCAATCAGTAAAATAACAATTTCGGTTTTCCAGCTTCTGTTTTGATTCATATACGGGATATTAAATATTACAATTCTTTTGCCGGAAGATATTTTATCCGGACATTGCCGGATTGCTTTTCCGTTCTATCTGTTTCACTTAATAAATAGTTTTTGCTTTTTTCGTCATTCTTCAAATAAGAATTGAGAAACGAAAGAGTGTACCCGCATAAGCTCTTGTAATTTTCCTGAACTTCTGAAGCATTAAACTTCTTATCAGTAATCCCAAGAAGGTTGAAAGAAGTATAGGCGGAACTCGGAAAATTATTAAGCTTTATAAGGTACCTGTCCACCTTATCAGAAGTTTTAATTACAGAGATAGTTTCATTCGATCTTTCTGAAAAATTTCCGTTTTCATATATTGTAAAGTGAAGCATTGGTATAAAGAGCGTTTCTGGTCCGTAACCCGGTACTTCCTTTAATAATTGCGAACATTTTGCATAGGTTTTTTCATTTGATATGCAGACCATGGCATCTATGCTGTTGTTACGCATCTGCATCAGAAAAGATGCAAAGCCACACATATCAAAACCAAGTAAACCAATTTTACCCGGATTAACATTTGGGAATTGTTTAACCTCATTCAAAATAAAATTTAAATCCTGCACAAGTGTTTCAATATCTTCAAGATTATCTTCAGCCTGAAGCGAACTAGTACCTAATGCCGGGAAACTAACAACCACATATCCGTTACTTGCCAAATTTTCACACAAAGAAAAATTTGAAACTGCAGAGCCATATTTATTTCCCTGTCCTAAAATTATTGCCGGGAAAGTATCATCCAACGGTAAAGCATTTAAAATTGCATTTGTTTCCTTAAGACTTAACAGTTGCAGAAATTTTTTATCCTGATCTTTAAAAAGGCTGAAATCATTTTTCAGTGCATCAATAATCTGTTCGTAATTTCCGGCATTAATCTTCAAATCGGCAGCAAGATATTTCAGATAACATTTGACAGATAATCTGCAATCAGAGTACATTGCTTTAGCCGGATACCAGACATACATTTTAACCGGCCTTGGATTTTCTTCCTGCGAACCTGTTAACGAATAGAGTCTTGTTTCATCTACAGTTTCAATAATTTTCAAACCGACATCATACTTGCCGGGTTTAAGATCGTTGTAAATCTCACTACCTTTGGATGAACTAACAACTGTGCAAAGTATAAAAACTGAAAGCATTAACCTTTTCATAATTACCTCCCGGAATTAATCATTAAAGATACACTCCTTATATCCATAATGTCTGGCAGCATAAAAACAGTCTGAGCTACAGTTGTTAAGACTTGGCGACGGTAAGGTTAGTTTCGTTATGAATTGCCATTCACCGGCATTTATTGCCGCTCATTTAATTATTTAAAGTGATTTGAATTCTTTAAAGTATATTTCAAGAAAAAAATGTTATAAATTAGCAGTGATGTTTTTAGAAAATTCAAAGGAAATATTCAGCAGAAAGAACAGACGTTTGATGTTCTGGCTCTTCCAGTTTGCATTCTGGTTAGTTCATTGGTTTATTACATTATTCGCGTATCCGGATGCGATATATGATATAATTGAACTGACTGACATTACAATTTCGATTTTATTCGGATTGCTTTTCTCCCTATTACTTAGATTTATTTACAAGCGGTATCAGGTTCATAAGTACCCAATCTGGGTACTAATAACAACTGCTCTTATTTACTCTACTATCTGCGGATTTCTTTTCCTCTTTTCCGGGCTACTTGTTTCTTATGCTTTCAGCGGGTTCAAACACCTAATGTTAATAAAAAATCTTAATTACCTGGTGCGCTTTGTTTGGTCACACGCTTATCCTTACTATATCTGGAGCGCATTATACTTTGCATTTAAAATTTGGGAAGAATATAACGTTCAAAAGCGAAGAGCCGAAAAAGAAAGATTACTGGCACAGAATGCGCAAATTGAGATGTTAAGATACCAGCTAAATCCTCATTTCCTGTTTAATACGCTTAGTTCAATAAGAGCGTTGGTAAGATTTGATGGTGGCAAAGCAGAGGAAATGATAACCAAAGTTTCTGAGTTTTTAAGATATTCGCTTTCATATGAAAATGAGAATGAAGTCCCGCTGTTCAAGGAGATTGAAATTATTCAAAATTACCTTGATATAGAAAAGGTAAGGTTTGGTGATAAGCTTATTATTAACTTTGAAATTGATCCTCTTGCCGAGGATTACCCGATTCCAATTTTTCTTATTCACCCTTTAGTTGAAAATGCAATTAAGCATGGAATGCAAACAAGTCCGCGCCCGCTTAAAATAAATCTAAAGGCTGATGTTGAAGATGACGAACTTCAGATTACAGTAAGCAATACCGGCCGATGGTTAGATGAAGACAGCCAGCTAAAAAGCGATGGAACAAGAAAAGGATTGGAAAATGTAAAAAAGCGCCTTGAATTTTCTTACCAGGGCAATTATACTTTCGAGATAAAGAAGCAACCTGAATCAGTTGAAATTAAAATCCGTTTTAAAAAAGAATTGGTTAAAAGAAATGCTAAAGAAATTCAAAGCGTTAATAGTTGATGATGAAGAATTAGCGCGAAAGGATCTTAAAGCCGTGCTTGAAAAATTCGAAGGCGCTGAAGTAGTTGCTGAAGCCGACAGTGTTGCAACTGCTGCTGAAGCAGCCAACAGACTTAGACCCGGAATAATCTTTTTAGACATCCAATTACCGGGTGAAACCGGGTTTGACTTACTTGAAAAGTTAGAGTATACTCCCCATATAATATTTGTAACTGCGTATGATAAATACGCAATACGTGCATTCGAGGTAAATGCAAAGGATTATTTGTTAAAACCTGTAAATCCTGAGCGGTTAGCCCACACACTTGACAGATTTGAAGATATACCGGTTGAAGAAGATGATGAGAGTATAAGAAAATTATTGTATGATGATGTGATCTTTCTTATGATAAACAACAAGCATAAGTTTCTTAAAATAAATTCGATTCTTGTAATTTCAGCAGCGGCAGATTATACTGAAATTCACACTATTGATGGTCATAAGGGTATAACCAGCAAAACAATGAGAGAGTGGGAACTGCGATTGCCTGATAATTATTTCACTCGCATTCACCGTTCAACTATTATAAATATTGAACAGATACAGAACATTGAAGAATGGTTTAACTATTCATACAGAATTTATATTAAAGGAATTCCCAAACCATTTGTTATGAGTAGAAGATACGCCGCTAAGATTAAAGATAAGTTGGGTTAGAATTTTTTAATTGTTTGCAGGTGTTAAATCTTCCTGCCCCGTTAATTCCTTTTCCGTTATTTTTATTACTTCATTGCAGACAGGACAAACGTGCAGTTCTTTCGAAAACTTACCTGAGTCATATTTCAATATCCAAACTTCGGCAGGAACAGTTTTGCAATTTTTGCAGTACAAAGAATTCTTTCTTTTTTCTACTTTGGATATCATTAAATCTTTTCTTGCCTTAAACTAAGTTAGATATTAAAACTTACAAAATAAGATTAACCGGAAATTCAACTTTTATAATTTAGATATCAAATATTTCAGGAAGTTACAATTTACTTTGAGAGAGAGATAAAATAAAACATCCGAATATTAGTGCTTATACTGTAAACCAGGGAAAAAGATTCTGTAAATAAGAACTATTTTTAAAAGATTTTCGATGAACGGTTAATATCAGCGATGAATAGAAAAACCTTTAGCCAAATATACAAAAATCCTGCTCAAATACTGGTTAAAAATTAATCCATACCTATTTGGATTTCAGAAGTTCAGCTAAAGTAACCGCAGAAGCGCTTGCAACATTTAAGGATTCAGCCTGACCAAACTTAGGAATAGTTATTTTGGAATCAGTTATATCTAATAACTCTTTGGAAGGACCAGTTGCTTCACTTGAGAAAAGCAGGATTGACTTTACGGGCAGTTTAAAATTATAAATGCTCTTGCCATCCATATCTGTGCAAACAATTTTATATCCCTTTCGTTTAAGAAGAACCAAATCACTTATAAGATTACGAGAGTTAAAAAAATTTATATGAAAAACTGATCCCATAGTTGATCTGATAACTTTTGGGTTGTAAAGTTCCGCACAATTTTCACCAAGAATTATTTCCTTTATTCCGAACCAGTCGCAATTTCTTATTATTGTACCGAGGTTACCCGGGTCAGATATATTTTCAAGAGCAATGATCAGATTTTGATCAAGCCTGTCAATGTTATTTAATGTATCATATTTGAAAGCCGCAATTATTCCCTGTGATGTTTCTGTATCAGAGAGCTTCCTATATTGATCTTGCTTAAGAATTTCAATTCTTAATTTCTTTTTATTCAGGATATCATAAATATCCTGGTGTGAATCAGCAAAATCTTCCGAAAAAATTATAATTTCGCATTCCGAATTACTTTCTATTCCATCAAGAACAAGTCTTTTTCCCTCAGCAAGAAATTTCTTTTCAGCTTTCCGGTGTTTTTTGTCCAGTAATGATTGATAATATTTTATTTCGTTGTTGTTCATAATTTGTTCGGGTGGAAATTGTTATTACAAAAATAGATTGTTTTGATAACAACTCAAATTCAAATCTTTATGAACGAAAAAAATGAATCTGAATATATTTTTTTATGAAGAATGAAATAAAACTAAACTTGCCTGCAATCAAAAAAATCGGTAAATTTTCGGCGTCAATTTTGAAATGCTGGCGTAGCCCATCCGCCATAGGCGGAGGTAGAGCAGTCCCGACTTGGTCGGGATAATCAGCAGGTCGAATAAGAAATTGAAATTAATGCTGGCGTAGCTCATCCGCCGTAGGCGGAGGTAGAGCAGTCCCGACTTGGTCGGGATAATCAGCAGGTCGAATAAG
>CAZIDB010000227.1:7403-7503 GCA_964537965.1 uncultured Melioribacter sp.
AAATTGAAATTAATGCTGGCGTAGCTCAGTTGGTAGAGCAGCTGACTTGTAATCAGCAGGTCGACGGTTCAAGTCCGCCCGCCAGCTCACTTTTTACACT
>CAZIDB010000228.1:0-7464 GCA_964537965.1 uncultured Melioribacter sp.
TAATTTAAATGTCACCAATTCCTATCAACCGCTTGTTTAGCATTAATTATTCTAAATAAAAAAGCCGAACAGTTGATTTTAAAAATTAATTTTGTATTTTTCTGCCAAGGTCCTAAAATCCTTTTCACTTTATAAAGAATTTTCTCAACAAGTAGATAAATTCCCGTACCATATTAAAAAAGGAGATGACTATGCGTGGGACGTTGTCTTCAACTGTATTAGAAGAAATTGATATTTCTAATAACCTGGAACATTCTAACCTGAAATTGGATTTACCTGCCCGATGGTGGACTACGACCAATTCATTAACTAATCTTATGCAGAGGAGCAAACCTGTAATCTTCTCTTTAAACGCCGACAGGTTTAATAATATTAAAAAAAGTCCGCCGCCAAAAGTATCTTACTGGGAAATTAAGCAGGGTGATTATCATATTACAGATAAAATGCGCCGGTTTACAGATTTAACAAAAAGAAGACTGTACGCTAACTATTGTTTATTTATGTTATTTGTTCTTGGTTCGGGATTAACTGTTCTGCTTATAAGCAGTATTCTTTATCGTATGATATAACGGAAAAGTTAAGGGGAGTTCAGATTCTCCCTTTAGGTTAAGGTCAAAATAAATTTTTAATTGAAGCAGATATTTTTCATGTATTCACATGAATTATTATCTAAGATTTTTTAAGCATCTTATTTGAGGGAGTTGCTATGAAAAGGATATTTATTGTAATATTTCTTATTACACTTAGTATTACTTCTGTTACATTTGGGCAAACAAATTACTACTCAAGTAGTAGTTCGGATATGACTAGTACTGATAATTGGTGGACAAATACTAATGGTACAGGATATCATCCACCAGATTTTACTACTACTGGACAAGTTTTTAATGTTCAGAATGGTCATAAAATGACTGCATCAGCGATATGGACTGTATCGGGAACAGGATCAAAAGTTATAATAAAAACCGGGGGACAAATTACTGCAAGTGGATTTAATCATAATATAACGTTAGATATGGAAAATGAGGCGACTTATATTGTTACTAATACTTATAGTAATTTAAAATTTGGAACACTTAATACAAATAGCAATTTTCAACTAGATGGAACTGGGGGATGGGCAGCTTCAAGGACATATCCGACCGTAACTCAAAATAACGGTGGCTCATTAACATTAGGAAACGTTACCATAAACGGTAATCTGATTATTAATTCAGGAAGCACATGTAAAATAACTGGAAGTGACAAAACATATACCGCTAGTATAGCAGGCAATTTAATTATTTATGGAAGTTTTATTGGAAATGATGGAGGAACAGGTATTGCAACATTAAATTTGGGTGGTTCTGTAAATGGTGGTTCATTTAGTGCGGGAAGTGGAAGTGGTGGTTTCGTTTTAAACTTTACTGGAGGTAGTTCCTCCGTAACATTTGCGCCTAGCAGTACATTCACCTCAAATGGAGATATAACTATTGCTACCGACAAAGAAGTAACTTTAGGGCAAGATATTACGCTCTCAACAAATAACACTTTTACAATTACTACAAGTGGAACATTAAACTGTGGAACAAGTGTAATATCTGGAACTGGTAACTTTTCATTATACAGCGGTGCAACTTTAAGCATGGGCTCACCGGAAGGTATAAGTTCAAATGGTGAAACAGGTAATATTCAAGTATCCGGCACCAGAAGCTTTAACTCAACTGCAAACTATGAATATAATGGAAGTTCAATCCAAGTTACTGGTAGTGCACTTACTACTGCAAATAACCTTAAAATTAACAATGCAAATGGTGTAACCTTAAGTAATAATGTAGCCATTAACGGAATATTAACTTTAACAAGCGGAAATCTAAATACATCTTCTTTAAATCTACTTACATTAGCTTCTTCTGCTACAATAAGCGGAGGAAGTTCTTCAAGTTTTATAAATGGCTCGTTTGCCCATACTGTTGATGGGACTACTTTAACTACTAAAACTTTTCCTATTGGCAAAGACACTTATTACAGACCTCTAACATTAGCCGTTACTCAAGATGCAGCAACATCTACTACATATACTGCAGAAGTATTTAACGCTGCTCCTACTTCCAGAACATTGCCCGGAACATTAGATAATATTTCTACAGTTAGATATTGGAATATAACAAAGAATTCAGGTGCAAATATTACTGCTGCTGCAGTTACTCTTAATTACGATTCGGATGATGGCGTTAGTGACTATGCTAATTTAAGAATTGCAAAAGATGATGGCTCAGGAAACTGGATTGATCTTGGTGGCACAGGTACAGCTAATACATCAGGTTCAATAACTTCAACTACTAATTTTACTTCCTTTAGCGATTTTGTACTTGCCAATGCAACTGGTGGAGCTAATCCTCTTCCCGTCGAACTCTCTTCTTTCACTTCTGTTATTAAAGCGAATGATGTTGTGCTGAACTGGAGTACGGCTACGGAGGTGAATAACTACGGGTTCAGTGTAGAACGTGCCTCGACTCCGCTCGGCACGAGTTCTATTGGCATGAGTTCTATCCTATCAAGCGGAGACGAGGGATGGAAGGAGATTGGATTTGTGAATGGTAATGGAAATAGTAACTGTCCAAAAGAATATAGCTTTGTTGATAATACTCTTACTGCTTCCGGAAAATATTCTTACAGGTTAAAACAGATTGATACCGACGGCAAATTTGAATATTCAAATGAGATTGAGGTTGACTATGTAAAAGCTAATAGTTTTAATCTTGCACAGAATTTCCCTAATCCTTTTAACCCGGTTACGGTTATAAATTATCACATACCTGCCAACAGTTACGTAACATTAAAAGTGTATGATCTTCTTGGTAAAGAAGTTTCAACACTTGTAAACGGAAATATGGATGCAGGCGATCACAACGTTAACTTTAATGCATCATCGCTTTCGGCAGGCACATACTTTTACAAACTTCAGGCTGGAGATTATTCTGCAATTAAAAAGCTGATGCTGGTGAAATAATAAGTTTAAAAGTTACAAGGTTAGAAAGTTACAAAGAGCCCTGGAATAACCGGGGCTTTTTTGTATTTCCGGATTGATATCATTAAGAAACAGTGTTTCACTTGTTTAATGCTCTTCCTGATCTGGGTTTGCTTTTTCTCATAAAGTAAATTTTAAACTTCCCAAATAATTTCTATTTGATTAATTTAGTGCGTAAATAAACCTGGTGTTTAATGAACGCTGCTGAGATGATTAAAGAATTAAATTTAACTCTGCATCCTGAAGGCGGGTATTATAAAGAAATTTTCAGAGCAGAAGAGACAATAGATGAAAAAGCTCTTCCCCCAAGATATTACGGCAACAGATGTTTAAGCACTTCAATTTATTTCCTTCTTGAAAAGAACCAGGTATCCAAATTCCACCGGTTAAAATCAACGGAGATTTGGTACTACCATTACGGTTGCCCGTTAACGCTTCATATAATCGATACAAATGGAAACTACTCCAAAATAATTCTTGGCGGCAACATACATAAAGGTGAAGTGTTCCAGGCAATTATTCCCGTGGGCGCATGGTTTGGAGCCGAAGCAAATGATAAAAATTCTTTTACATTAACCGGCTGCAATGTTGCTCCCGGTTTTGATTTTAAGGACTTTGAATTAGGCGATAGAAATTATTTAATAAATAATTTTCCACAGTATAAAGAGGTTATTATTCGTTTAACGTAGAACCCAGGAGTTATTATGAACGAACGAATCGAAATATATAAAGGGGACATAACTAAATTACACGTTGATGCAATTGTAAATGCAGCAAACACTACTCTGCTTGGCGGAGGTGGAGTTGATGGTGCAATCCACAAAGCTGCCGGAAGACAGTTGCTTGATGAATGCAAAAAACTTGGCGGCTGCAACACGGGCGACGCAAAAATTACAAAAGGTTACAACCTCCCAGCAAAATTTATTATCCACACAGTAGGACCCGTCTGGTTCGGCGGGCGGAATGACGAGGATGAAGCATTAATAAATTGCTATAAGCATTCACTTGAATTAGCAGTTAAAAATAATATCAGAACAATCGCATTCCCTTCAATTAGTACCGGGGCATATGGCTTTCCTGTTGAAAGAGCAGCAAGAATTGCAATAAATGAAGTGCTTGATTTTTTATGGGATGATGAATCAATCGAAAAGATAACATTTGTTTGTCACAGTCAGAATGATTTTGAAATCTACGAGCAATTATTAAATGAGCTTGATAATGATGAAAGCTAAATACTTTGTCCTATTCCTGTTAATTCTTACTATTACCTCAGCTTGTCTATCCCAGGGAAAGAAGAAAGAGGAAAATCTAATCGAGGATTTACTTAAGTCCAGACCGGATTTGTTTAAAACAATTCTGGATGATCCTGCCAAATTCGAAGTACAGATTTTATATACTCAGATTGACCGCGATAAAAACAATGTTCCCAAATTCACTTCTTATAAATACAGGGTTAATCCGAAAGAATATTTTTATCCGGCAAGTTCTATAAAATTTTCTGCTGCAATACTTTCATTGCAAAAATTGAATGAACTGAAAATTAATAATCTGAACAGAAACACTCCTTTAAGAATCGATAGCGTTGAATCCTGGCAGAGAATGACTGATAAAGATGCAACAGCGCCGGACAGCCTTCCGACAATTGCTCAGTTTATAAGAAAGATTTTACTTGTAAGCGACAATGATGCTTACAACAGTTTATATGAATTCCTTGGACAAAAATACCTTAACGAACAATTATGGAAACATGGTTATAAGAATGTTAACTTAATTCACAGGCTTTCAATACCGTTAACAAAAGAGCAAAACAGAATTACAAATCCATTTACATTTTACAGCAATGATAAAATTATTTACGAGCAGCCCGGGCAAAAAAATCCGAAGCAATATAAAAATGAATTGCCGAATCTGCTTAGAGGTATTGGTTACATCCAGAACGATAGCTTAATTAACAAACCAAAAGATTTTACTTATTCAAATTATTTTGCGCTTGAAGATTTACAGAATGTACTTAGAGCGGTAATCTTCCCTAAGTTTATTCCTGCCAAACAAAGATTCAATCTTACACAGGATGATTATAAATTCCTGCAGAAATATTTATCAATGCTGCCTAAGGAAAGTAAATATCCCAAGTATGATACGGCAAAGTGCTGGGATAGTTCTGTTAAGTATTTTATGTATGGCAATACTAAAAGCAGCATTCCTGAAAACATAAGAATATTTAATAAAGTTGGCGGAGCTTACGGTTATTTAACCGATAATGCTTACATAGTTGACTTCGTTAACAAAGTTGAATTTCTGCTGACCGCAGTTATCTATGTTAATAATGACCGGATATTTAATGATGACAAATATGAGTATGATGAAATTGGAATTCCGTTTTTGGCAAATCTTGGGAAAATGATATACCAGCATGAATTGAAAAGGAACAGGAAATTTAAACCAAACCTTTACGAGTTTGTTATTGATTATTCAACGCCATAAAATATTTATCTAAGAAAGAGAATTGCAACTCCACCTACACAAACAACAGCACCAATAACAGATTTCCAGGTAAGCTTTTCTTTATAAACATATCTAACAATCGGTAAAAGGAGAATCGGAACAGTTGACATAATCGTTGAAGCAATTCCAACTTTTGTGTGAGAGATCGCCAACAGACTTAATGTTATTCCAAGGTAAGGTCCGCAAATGGAACCGCCTATTGTATAAGCAAGGGCAGTCTTTTCTTTTCTATAAACCGTAAAAGGATTTTGATATTTCCCGGCCATAATTCCAACCGGCAGCATAATGATAACAGATGAAAATATCCTTATGAATGTTGCAGAGAATTCATTTATTGGCCCAAGATTAAATGCCTGCTTGGCAAATATTAATCCTGCCCCCTGCCCCACGGCACCAAGGAACGCATAGAATATTCCTATCCTGCTGATTTTATATTTTGAAGTAGGATGTTCTTCCTTCTGAATTACAACCAGAGATATTCCAAGTAAAGTAATTACTATTCCAATTATACCCATAACAGAAAGCGTTTCACCCAAAGCAAAGTACGCAATCAATGCAGCAATTGCCGGTGAGAGGGACATAATCAACATACTTAAACGCGGACCAATATGCTGGAAAGCTTTGAACAAATAAGTATCGCCGAACACCAAACCAATCATACCGCTTAGCACAAGATAAAACACCTGCATCGATGATAATGCAAGCGAGTAATTCATAACAACAATTGTTACGATAAGATAAAGTCCTGCCAGGATTAATCTTGTTATATTAACCTGTACAGATCCCACTCTCAATCCGGCTTCTGAAAAAAAGATAGACGTCCAGGACCACAGGAATGCAGTTAGTAAAGCGCCTATTTCACCGGTGTAATTCATAATTCAGATTCAAAAATAAAGATAAGAGAGTTGATAGGAAAATTATTTTGAACTTATTTGCTTAACAATTCAATTTTCTATCCGATTCATACGGCCAAATGCAGATTTCTTGTTAGAGGGTTTGAACAAATTAATATGAGAAAAACAATCCCGAAGAAAAAATCCGGGATTGTTATAATTAAGATTACAAATTGAAATACATTTTGTATTCGAATGGGTGCGGCATTGTACCGATTGCTTTTATCTCTTCGTGTTTAAGCTTAACCCATTGATCAAGCAGTTCATCCGTAAAAATATTACCGCGTCGCAGGAAATCATTATCCTCGGCCAAAGCATCCAAAGCTTCATCAAGATTTCTTGGCAGGAAGTGTATACTTTCTTTTGCGGAATCATCAAAAATGTTTTTATCAAATGGTCCGTAACCTTCTTTAACGGGATCAATCTTATTTACAACTCCATCTATTCCGGCAAGTAAAATAGAAACCAAACATAAATAAGGATTTGCAGTTGCATCAGATGGACGGTACTCAAATCTTGCTTCCTGGGGATTTGTAACATACTTAGGAATTCTAATTGCAGATGCGCGGTTCCCTGTTCCGTAAGTTAAAGCTACCGGCGCTTCAAAGCCCGGGACTAAGCGTTTAAAAGAATTTGTACTTGGATTAGTAAAAGCAGATAATGCCGGTCCATGTTTTAGTATTCCGCCTATAAAATATCTGCCAAGTTCATTAATATTTCCATATTCACCCTTTTTATAGAAAGCATTTTTCCCGTTCTTGGTTACAAACAAATGAAGATGCATTCCGTTACCTGCCTGCTGGTACATTGGCTTGGGCATAAAAGTGATAAATAAATCTTTCAGTCTTGCCAGGTTAAATAAAGCATATTTAGCAGTAACAATATGATCGGATGTATCTAAAAGATTATGGAAATAAGTTTCAATTTCCTGCTGCCCGCGCTCACCGGTTTCATGATGATGATATTTTACCTTTATACCAAATCTCTGCAGAACCTTGCAGGCTTCATCTCTGAAATCATCATAAGCATCAAAAGGATTTGCGGCGTGATAACCTT
>CAZIDB010000229.1:0-7423 GCA_964537965.1 uncultured Melioribacter sp.
TTATCGAATAGCCATTGGCAACTTCATCCACTATACCAACTAAACCAAGATCATTAATTACAGGCATTCCCTTTTTAATATTCTCCGCAGTACCGATATTAATAATGTAATTTCCGTTGGCGGGTGAAAGAATTTTGGAAATTATTCTGCAAGGAATTAAAGGGAAATCGGAAGTGTCTTTATAACCGAGCATCTTTTTTAGCTCATCGTATTTTATACCGTACTCCCTTAGTTGATTTACCTGGAGCATTAATTTGGCATTAACTTCTCTAAGTCTTCTATTTTCATAACTATTTATGAAAGGTGAAATGATTTCTGAAAAAGCAGAGGTTATAGCGGCAAAACCACCAAAGGCAAAAGCTTTAACCTTTTTAACAGGCGGTTTGTTGTTAAATGAAATTAAAAGCAGGCTTACAACCAAAAGTAAAATTAGAATTAAATATTCTCTGAACCTATTCCAGATTCTATTTACAAATCCCGGCATTAGTATCTTCTGTTACGCAAAAATACTTTTGAATATTTGTTAAGGTTTTCAATTGATTTACCTGCTCCGCGCGCAACGGCAGTTAAAGGATCTTCTGCAATATGAACAGGAAGGTTTGTCTCCATTCTTATTCTTTCATCAATACCTTTCAGTAATGCGCCGCCACCGGTAATCATAACACCACGGTCAAGAATATCTGCCGATAATTCAGGTGGAGTTCTTTCCAATGATTGCTTAACTGCTTCAACTATTTGCACTATATTTTCATTCAATGCTTCACGGATTTCAACAGAGCTTACCTCGGCAGTTTTGGGAACACCGCCAACTAAATCACGTCCTTTAACCTGAACGGTTATTTCTTCTTTCAACGGTACTGCAGAACCTACTTCACATTTAATAGCTTCTGCAGTTCTTTCACCAATTAAAAGGTTATGGTTCTTTTTAAAGAACTGCATAATTGCATTGTTCATTTCATCACCGGCAATTCTGATTGATTCTTCATTCACAATTCCTGATAAAGCTATAACAGCAATTTCAGTTGTACCGCCGCCAATATCAATAATCATATTTCCAACGGGGGCTTCAACATCAATTCCAATTCCGATTGCAGCAGCCATTGGTTCAGCAATAAGATGAACTTCTTTTGCCCCGGCGTGTTCACAGCTATCTCTTACGGCTCTTTTTTCAACCTCAGTACATCCGCTTGGAACTGCAACTACTATTCTTCTGCTTGAAACAACACCGGCACTTACCTGTTTAATAAATGCTCTTATCATTCCTTCGGCAATTTCAAAATCTGCAATAACGCCATCGCGCATCGGTCTTGTAACACGGATCTCTTTATGTTCCCTGCCCTGCATTTCTTTGGCTTTATTCCCCAATGCAATAATTCTTTTTGTACTTCTGTCGTAAGCAACAATAGAAGGTTCATTAAGAACTATTCCTTTTCCCTTGATAAAAATTAATGTATTTGCTGTCCCCAAATCAATTGCAATATCAGTAGCAAAAAAATCAAAAACTCCCATAATGCCTCTTAGTGCTTAAAATTCCTAATGCCGGTAAAAACCATGGATATATTATTTTCATCGGCTGCTTTAATAACTTCTTCGTCTCTAACGGAACCACCCGGTTGAATAACCGCTGTAACGCCGTGAGAAATAATTTCAAGTAAACCATCTGCAAAAGGAAAGTAAGCGTCTGAGGCAGCAACAGCATTTTTCAGATCGTGTCCAAATTCCCTTGCTTTAATGGCACCAATTTTTGCAGAATCAACTCTCGACATTTGTCCTGCACCAACGCCTAAAATCTTCTTATCCTTAGCATAGATAATAGTGTTGGATTTTGTATGCTTACAAATTGTCCATGCGAATTTTAAATCTTCTATATCTGCTTTTGTTGGATTTGTTTTTGTAACTGTTTTTAAAATATCGTTTGTCAATCTTGAATTGTCTTTGGTTTGAGCAATAATTCCACCCGGAATATTTTTAATCATAAGTTCATCGGTTTGCAAATCCTTTATCTGCTGTACAATTCTTCTGTTCTTTTTAGTGAATAACAACTCAAGCGCATCCTTTGTAAAATCAGGAGCTACCACAATTTCAAGAAATATTTCATTTAATTTTTCTGCAGTGGCTTTATCAACAGTACCGTTAAAAACTACAATACCGCCGAACGCAGAAACCGGATCGCAGGTTAATGCTTTTGTGTAAGCATCCAAAATATTTGTTCCGACTGCTGCTCCGCAAGGATTAGTGTGCTTTATAATTGCGCAGGAATTTGGTTCAAGTTCATTTACCAATTCAACTGCGGCAACAAGATCAATAATATTATTATATGAAACTTCTTTTCCATGAAGAATCTTAAAATAACTTGCAAAGTTTCCGAACAGGTAAGCTTTCTGATGTGGATTTTCACCGTATCTTAATGTCTGATCTAATTTTAAATTAATTCTTAGATTAGTTGGTTCAACTTGAAATGTTTTTTCAAGGAAGTTTGCAATTAAAGTATCATAATATGATGTGTGTGAAAATGCTTCAGCGGCTAATTTTTGTTTTGTTGTCAGCTCAACATTCCCGGTTTTTAATTCCTGAATAAATGAAGGATACTGATAAGGGTTTGTAAGTACGGAAACAAATTTATAATTCTTAGCTGCTGCTCTGATTAAACTTGGCCCGCCAATATCTATATTTTCAATTTTAGTCTGAAGATCTAAATCTTCCCTGTCAACAACTTTTGGAAACGGGTACAAATTAACGCATACAATTTCTATAGGAGAGATATTATTGTCTTTAGCTTCCTTTATATCTACCTCATTATTAGGTCGCATTAAAATGCCACCAAAAATTTCCGGTTGTAAAGTTTTAACTCTTCCGGAGAATATTTCAGGAAAGCCTGTATAGCTGCTTACTTCAGTGCAATGGATGTTATTTTCGGTAATAAGTTTTGCGGTATTCCCTGTGGCAAGTATTTCATACCCTAACTCAGCAATCTCTTTGGCAAAATCAATAATACCGGATTTATCCGACACACTTATTAAAGCAAATTTTTTCAATAGCACCTCTAATTTAAAATAAATACTCTGTTATCAACAATAGTAATTTTATTTTCAGAAATTTTCTTTATTACAAATGGTAATAACTTATGTTCAACTTCCAAAACTCTTGCAGCAATTTCTTCAGGTGAATTAACATCAGTTATATCAACACAGCTTTGAGCAATTATTTTACCGTTATCATAAACTTTATCAACAAAGTGAACGCTTGCGCCGGATACTTTACAGGATGCGTTAAATACACTCCGGTGAACATTCATTCCATACATTCCTTCACCTCCAAAAGATGGGAGTAATGCCGGATGAATATTAATAATTTTGTTTGTGAAATGATCGACAAGATTATCAGGTATCTTCTTCAGAAAACCCGCTAACACGACCAAATCAATTTTTAAGTTAATCAGAACATCAGAAGCTTGTTCAAGTAAAATAAAATTGTCTTTAAGAATTTTACTTACAAAATAAACCGGAATATTATGGCTTGCCGCAAGATCAACCGCACCACACTCGCGTTTATCAGCAAAAACCGCAGAAATTTCAACATTAAGATACTTAATGGAAATCGCATCGAGAATTGCTTTAAGGTTAGAACCTCTACCCGAAACAAAAACAGCTAATCTAAACATAAAAATCCATCCGGCGTGTTAAAAATTACTTAAAACAGTTCTAAGAATCAATGTAAGCGACTCAACATTCTTAAGATTTTGCACGAAAAAACAATTTTTTCTAATGCCCTGCTAAATCAATTATAATTTTTCCTTTAGTGCGTCTGTGTACCCTTTTAATTTTACCTGGTAATCAAAATCGGAAAAGTCTTCTGCTGCTTCAACCATTTCTGCTGCTTTTGATTTATTCCCTGATTTATAAAATGCTCTTGCCAAGTAATAATACGCAAAAGGTTTTATCCAGGTTTCATTTGCGGTATTAAATCTTACAGCTTTTTCACCATCTTTAATTGCTTGTTCAATCTTACCTGTTTCATAATTAATATCGCACAAATATAAATATGCTTCCGCTTTTAGTTTCTCAGCCTGAAGATTCGGAATTAATTCCCAAAGAGAATTATTTGCTTCCTGGTATTTACCGCACTCA
This sequence comes from uncultured Melioribacter sp., assembly GCA_964537965.1. Classification (GTDB taxonomy): domain Bacteria; phylum Bacteroidota; class Ignavibacteria; order Ignavibacteriales; family SURF-24; genus SURF-24. The sequence continues at coordinate 4,128 of CAZIDB010000229.1, forward strand.
ATCAAATTTGATATGTAAATTAATTTAATTTCATTCTGGGAAAGAGTTCTGTCGAAATAAATTTCACCTTTACGTTTTGCAAAGGCGTCGTCAGCTAAATCAAGATTACCATTCCTCGCAAGTATATAATTCTTTTTAGCTTCTTCTCTTCTTCCGGTTATCTCATAACTTAATGCTATCCTGTAATATGCTATACCGGAGTAATCAAATTCTTTTGTTGTCGAAAGAAATTTTTCATAATAAGAAATAGTTGAGCTGAATTCATTTTTACGGAATAATATTTCACCAATAAGAAAATTAGAATATGAAATTACCTGTTTGAAATCTTTATTATTATCTGCGATGATTTTTTTTAAAACTTTTTCCGCTTCATTCATCCTCCTGTTCTTCATTAATACAACCGCATAAGAATAACCAAAAAGAGAATTGCCCGGATATTTGTTTATCAATTGCTTTAAATATCCTGTTGCAGTGTTGTAATCAATCAGGGTTTCCGAATATATCTGAGAAAGAAAATATGCTGCTTCATTCCTTGAATAAACACCGCTACGATACACAATTTTTAAGTGATTTATTCCTTCTTCTTTGGTACCGGATAAACCACCAAGTTTTAATGCCCACTTAAATATCGATGGTACTAAACTTAAAGCGTAGTTAAACAATCCCAATCCTAGATGAGCATCATAATTTTTCGGATAAAGCTCAATTGTCTTTGATAAATACTTATTGGCATTCTTTACAGCCCACAATGCGCTTACGCTGCTGTTTGCTTTTGTAAATGCAAGTGCCCTGAATCCGTAATTTGCTCCAAGTATATACAATGCTGTTTCATCATTATCTCTTGAGTCGAGAACCGCTTCGCACTTTTTAATTGTTTCATCTGAATATCTGATGAAATTATTGTAATCATCATTTTCTTTGTTGCTAAGATAAGTCCAGAGATATGAACTTGACCGGTAGTGATATCCTCTTGGATCAGAAGGATATTTTGAAATGATCCTCTGAAAAATTTCATCAGCTTTATCAAACTGAAAATTATAGGAATATTCCAAGCCCTGCTTTACAAGATTCGGAATTTCAGATTGTGCAAGAATGGACGAACCGAAATATATCAGCAGAAATAGAAACAGAAATTTTTTCATCAGCTGGCAGTCTTCTGTAATTTTGAATAATTCAATGCGGCTTTAACAAACTCCCTGAATAACGGGTGAGCTTTAGTCGCTCTTGATTTTAATTCAGGGTGGAACTGGCAACCAACAAACCATGGGTGATCGGGAAATTCTATCATTTCAACAAGTAAATCATCCGGAGAAGTACCGCTGAATATCAAACCATTTTCTTCAAGCACACTCCGGAAATTATTATTCACTTCAAATCTATGACGATGTCTCTCGGAAATCTCAAGCGATTTATAAGCTTCAAATGCTTTTGTATTGGGTTTAAGTACACAGGGATAAGCGCCAAGACGCATAGTTCCGCCCATTTCCTTAACCTTTTTCTGGTCATTCATAATATGAATAACGTTGTAACTGTTCTTTACGAACTCCGCACTATTTGCTTTTTTTATTCCACAGACATTTCTTGCAAATTCAATTGTTGCACATTGCAAACCAAGGCAAATTCCGAAGAACGGAATATTATTCTCTCTTGCATACTGAGTAGCCAGAATTTTTCCTTCAATGCCCCTTTCACCAAATCCGCCGGGGATTAATAACCCGTCAATTCCCTTAAGAATTTTTTCCGCACCTTGTTCTTCAACCTCTTCTGCACTTATAAACTTTACTTTTACCTTACTGTTATTTTCTGCCCCGGCATGCACAAAAGCCTCACTAATACTTTTATAGGCATCAACAAGGTTTGTGTATTTACCACAGATTCCAATATTCACAACGTTAGCAGGATTTTTTATTTTATGAACAAAGTTAATCCAGTCATCAATCTTAATTTTAATATCAGGAAGTTTTAATCGTTTAAGAATTATTCTATCAAGTTTTTGTTTTTTTAGAACAAGCGGCACTTCATAAATTGTTGAACAATCATATGCAGAGATAACCGACTTAGCATCAACGTTACAGAACAAAGCAATCTTTTCTTTCAGTTCTTCAGCCAATTCTTTTTCAGATCTGCAAACCAAAATGTTCGGTTGAATTCCAAGTTCAAGTAGATTCTTTACGCTATGCTGTGTTGGTTTTGTTTTTACTTCACCTGCAGAATTAATGAAAGGAACCAGGGTTACATGAACACTGATTGCATTCTTTCTTCCAACTTCCATCATTAACTGGCGCATTGCTTCAATAAAAGGTAGGCTTTCAATATCGCCGACTGTTCCGCCAATTTCCGTTATAATAATATCATACTCGCCCGATTCGCCAAGCTGCTTCATCCGGTTTTTTATTTCATCTGTAATATGAGGAATTACCTGGACTGTGGCTCCAAGGTATTCTCCTTTTCTTTCCTTTGTTATTACATTGTAATAGATTTGCCCGGTGGTAGTGTTATTCGCCTTAGACATATTTACATCGAGAAATCTCTCGTAATGTCCAAGGTCAAGATCTGTTTCAGCGCCATCATCGGTTACATAAACTTCACCGTGTTGAAACGGATTCATTGTACCGGGATCAACGTTTATATAAGGATCGAATTTTTGAATTGTAACCCCGAATCCGCGCTGTTTAAGTAAAAGTCCTATCGAGGATGCAGTGATTCCCTTACCAAGAGAAGATACAACTCCCCCTGTGACAAATATATATTTAACTTTCTTTTTGTAAGCCATTGTTTCCCGGAATTGATATTGCAAAACTGTTTAATTTTGCAGTTAAACTTATCTAAAAAAAAGTTAATCTTCTACCCGATTCATTTAAAAGAAAAACTTTTTTTAGAGTTTTCTCTAAACTTGCCGTAGAATTTCTGTTGCAGCAAGTTTTCCGCTTTTAATTGCCCCTTCAATTGTAGCAGGAAGGCCGGTATTTGTCCAATCTCCTGCTAAAAAGAGATTTTTAATTTTGGTTTTTGCAGAAGGACGATTTTTAAGAATTGCTTTTTCAGGAACGAACGTAGCTCTTTTCTCTTTAATAACTTTGGAGTATATAATTGAATTCAGACTAAACTGAGGAAAGTATTCCTTTAGCTTAAAAGAAATATCTGAGACGATTTTTTCATTATCAATTTCCATCCAACGGTCAGCATCACTTATTGTAATGGAGACATAACTACCATGATTAAAAATCCAGTGAACATCCGAGTTTAATAATCCATAGAATTTTTCATTAAAAATATTCTCATTCAACCAAAGATGA
>CAZIDB010000230.1:0-5442 GCA_964537965.1 uncultured Melioribacter sp.
CGCAACAAGCGCACCAAATTTTGATGGTTATGTTATCTATCGCTCACGCGGAAATGTACTGGATTACAGAACTGAATATGAGAAAATTTTTGAGTGCGATAAATCGAACCTTGTACACAGCTTTGATGATGTTACTGCACTACGTGGTTTTGATTATTACTATTATATTCAATCCAAAGATGATGGAACAGTAAACCAGGTTGAACCGGGTAAACCACTTTACAGCAGCTTGTTCTGGACAGTTACAAGCGCTCCGGCAAATTTACAACGTCCTGCCGTACTAAGCACGTTAGATTCTATTCGTGTTGTTCCTAATCCATATGATATCCGTGCACGATTATTCCAATTCGGAGATCAGTCTCAATATGACCGTTTGGCTTTTTACGGTTTACCTCCTGTATGCCAGTTGAAAATTTTTACTGAACGCGGTGACCTTATCTGGGAGAAAAATCATACACGCGGTACAGGCGATGAACTCTGGGATTCAAAAACTTCTTCAGGTCAGATAGTTACAAGCGGCATCTACATACTTTATGTTGAAACGCCTGATGGAAGATCAGTCTATCGCAAATTTGTAATCATCAGGTAAGGAGGCAGAAAATGAAAAAGATTTTACAAAATACTTTTGCTTTGTTATTCCTTACGGCTTTTTTCTCTGCTAACATTTTAGCGCAGGATCATCAGAAATTAGCTCAAACAGGTTTTCAATTTCTAAGTGTTGTTTCCGATGCAAAAGCAGCATCAATGGCTGAGGCGATGACCAGCTTGCAGATTGGATCAAGTGCCTTATTCTTTAATCCGGCAGGAATGACAGAAATGGAAAGTTTCATTGATCTTTCTGCAAGTATTAATATGTGGATTGCAGATATAAGACATAACACTTTCAGCGTTGCTGTAAAACCATTTGATGGTGATTACGGTGTAATCGGATTGAGCGCTCAATTTGTAGATTATGGTGAATTCTACCGGACAGTTGTGGATAAATCGGCTTCTCTTGGATACCGTGATCTTGGTACGTTTAGTTTAAATGCTTATGCAATTGGTTTAGGATACGCAAAACAGTTAAGTGATCAGTTTAGCATTGGTGGACAGGTAAGGCTTGTAAAGCAGGACCTGGGTGAAAGTACAATTGCTGTTATTAATACAGGAGTTGATACAACTTCAAGAAAAGTAGATAATACTCTTTCACCTTTCATATTTGATTTCGGCACACAGTTTAAACCTGGCATTCACAGTCTTGTTTTTGGTATGTCTGTTAGAAATTTTTCTCAGGAAGTTAAATATGCAGAAGAAGGGTTTCAGGCGCCTTTGGTATTCAGCCTTGGTTTATCTATGAATGTGCTGGATCTGTTAGAACAGCTTCCTATTGAACAATCTTTGTATGTTAGTGTGGATGCAAGTCATTTTCGTGATCATGCGGAACAGGTTAAACTTGGTTTGGATTATCGCCTGCTTGATATTCTATCTTTGCGTGCAGGCTATATTTCTAACAATGATGAAAGCGGAATGACATATGGCTTCGGTGTTTCAAAATTTGGATTCGCATTTGATTATGCATATACACCTTTCGGTGTATTTGATAAGGTGCATCGTTTTACGGCAAGGTTTTCAATGTGAGTTCCGGAATGAACTACAATGAAATTAAATATGAACAAACAGTTTTACAGAAAGATATAAAAGAATACTCATTACTCTTTCCGGGTATATACAGTTTGAAGGAGAATAATTTATGAAAGACAAATTTTTCATAATATCATTTGCAATATTAAGTTTAACTATAATCAGTTCCTTTATCGGCTGCGAATACGACGTCTCTGGATCGATGTGGGAAAAACCATTTACCGCACCACCAACGCCAACAATTTCTCAGGTTACTCCGGCACAGGCTGTTGCAGGTGTAAATACAATAACAATTACGGGCACTAATTTCGGTGACCCGGCTGAGGATAGTCTTACAGTTTACTTTGATGCGGTAACAGCAGATGTCATTTCGAGTACCGCAACATCAATTACTGTAAGAAGACCAAATCTTGTTAGCGATACATGTACAATTAAAGTTGTGGGAAGCAGCGCTTTAGTGGTAGCAAAATACCATCCATATAAAATTGAATCCGTAGTTGAACAGTATGGATCATTTTTGGAAGGACTTCAGCTTAGCGTTCTTGCAGTGGATTCGGCAGAAAATCTTTATGTAACGGAATTCGTTTCAAAGAGTATTGTTAAAGTAACACCGGACGGCGCAAGATCTGTGGTTGGTACAATAAACAGAACTGCAACAGAAGCAAGGATTGGTCCTAACAATAAATTATTTCTGCTCGGCAATAACAGGGCCATCGACCAGGTGGATTTAACTACGGGACAGATATCGAGATGGACTCAATTGCCAAGCGGTAAAGTTGTTAAGTTTGGTGACTTTGATGAGAACAGACATTTATATGCTGCCGGTACCAAGACTGATATTATTGTCGTAAACCCCGATCTAACAACAAAAGCAACTCAGGGCTTTTATGCTAATGATGAAGTTTTAGCTGTACGGGTGTACAATAATTATCTTTATGTCGCATCAAAATTAGCTGCCACTGAAAACACACCGCAGATATGGAAACATAAACTTGATGCAAACGGAACCCTGGGTACTCAGGAGCTTGTAGTTGATTCCACGACTGTAAGTAAGTATACATCCGCAGCAATAAAAGGAATTACTTTTTCCGCAAGTGGAACAATGTTTATTTCAGTTGATGATGAAAACCCAATATTGTTATTTGATCAGTCGACCGGTACGATGGATATTCTTTATAAAGAGATTATTCCTTCTTACTGCAAGTATTTCTATTGGGGTACCGGTAACTACCTTTACCTTATAACCGGCGATACTACACTTGGTGTGGAATGGACAGTTTATAAAATAAACATCGGAAGTTTAGGTGCTCCTTACTTCCGTTAAAATTTTTTCTAATGGAAAAGGAGGGGGACGATTTAATCGGGAATATTTTTCTGATTTACAAATATGAATTATTAAAATGAACAGAATTCTTTTACCTCGATCTATTGAATTATTCAATCTGAGGTAACAGAAAGATAAATAAAAAACTTTATGAAAAAATTGATCGCAGTGAAATCATTAATGCCTCTAAATATTCAAGGAATCCTTCCCCATGAATAATCAGTTTAATTTTAGGAAAGAAGAAAACCACAACGTGTGCACATCACTTAAAAAGTTGTTTAACAGAAATATTATGTGGCAGGCATTACTATTGTTTTCATTACTCTTTTTCGGTGATCAATATTGCAGCATTTATGAAAAGCAATCCGATGGAGTTCTTTTTGAGTTAACCAAATTGAAAGATACCGACGCCCAATGGATGAAAGTTCAGGTTTGTAGTGATGAGATTATCAGGGTTATTGCATCGCCTGTAAAATCATTTTCAACAAAACCAAGCTTAATGGTTGATAAGACTGAATGGCCTAAGGTTGACTGGACACTGACTAACGAGGATGATTATATTGAAATTTCAACCGCAAAACTTAAGGTAAGAGTAAAACAGGAAACAGGTGCCGTTACTTTCCTTGATAAAAATGAAAATATAATTCTGCAGGAAAAATCTGCTGACGGAAAGGTTATTACTCCTGCCAGAGTTATGGATGAGGATACTTATAATATCAGACAATTTTTTAAATCACCGGAAGATGAAGCCTTTTACGGGCTTGGCGGGCACCAGAACGGAATAATAAATTACAAGGGCCACGATGTTGATATGTGGCAATACAATACAATTGATATAATTCCGTTTCTTGTATCAAGCAGAAATTATGGAATCTTGTGGGATAATAATTCGCGTGCAAAGTTCGGCGATATCAGAGAATATAAATCAATTTCATCTCTTAATCTTTTTGATAAGGATGGAAAAGAAGGCGGCTTAACTGCAGAGTATTTTTCAGATACTGAATTTAATAAATTATTTACCACACGCACTGAATCAAGAATTGAACATGAATTTCTTGATGTTAATGATCCTTATCCGGATGGCTTTCAACTGAATAATGGTTCTGTAAGATGGAGCGGGCAAATTAGCAGCAGCGAAAAAGGAATTCATAAATTCCGGTTCTATGTAAGCAGTTATGTTAAAATGTGGATTGACGAAAAACTAGTTGTAGATTCATGGAGGATGAACTGGCTTCCCTGGACTCACTTACCAACTATTAATATGTTACCAGGTGAAAAGCATTCAATAAAAATTGAGTGGATTCCTTTTGAAGGATATATTGGCTTGAAATATCTTGATCCTCTGCAGGAAGATCTTACAAATCACTTCTCTCTTTATTCTGAAGTTGCTGACCAGATAGATTATTATTTTGTGTACGGAAGTAATATTGATGAAGTAATTCATGGCTACCGTGAGATTACAGGAAAAACTCCAATGATGCCTAAATGGGCAATGGGTTTGTGGCAAAGCAGAGAACGCTATAAAAACCAGGATGAAATTATTTCAGTTGTTAAAGAATTCAGAGATAGAAAAATTCCTATTGATAACATTGTGCAGGATTGGTTTTACTGGAAGGAAGATGAGTGGGGTGAACATGATTTTGAATCCTCGCGTTTTCCAGACCCGCCGGGAATGATAAAGGAATTGCACGAAAAATATAACACTCACTTTATGATATCTGTCTGGCCGAAATTTTATGTCGGTACAAAAAACTATGACGAACTGAATAACAAAGGTTTGCTTTACACTCAGAATGTACTGAAGAAACAGAAAGATTGGGTTGGACCCGGATATTATTCAACATTTTACGACCCTTACAGTACAAGTGCGCGCGAGATCTACTGGAGACAGATTGATGAAAAACTTTTTAAGCTTGGTGTTGATGCCTGGTGGCTCGATTCAACTGAGCCGGACATTCAATCAAATCTGTCATTGCCAGAACTGATGAATCGTGTTAGTCCTACAGCGCTTGGAACAGCAGCAAGATATTTAAACACATATTCATTAATGAACAGTAAAGCAGTATATGAAGGGCAGCGCAAGAGTAATCCGGATAAGCGTGTTTTTATTTTAACGCGCTCGGCATTTGCAGGGCAACAGAAGTATGCCGCGGCAACCTGGAGCGGTGATGTTGTTGCAAGATGGTATGATCTTAAAATCCAGATTTCTGCCGGATTAAATTTCAGCATTTCAGGAATTCCATACTGGACAAGCGACATTGGTGGATTCGGGGTAGAGAAACGATATGAAGATCAGGATCCTGAGCATCTTGATGAATGGCGTGAACTTAATACACGCTGGTTTCAGTTTGCAACATTCTGCCCGTTGCTTCGTTCTCATGGTAAATTTCCTTACCGCGAAATTTTTAACATTGCTCCCGAAGATCATCCGGCTTATAAAACAATGTTAGCATACGATAAATTGCGTTATAGTTTAATGCCGTACATTTATTCTTTAA
>CAZIDB010000230.1:5542-7319 GCA_964537965.1 uncultured Melioribacter sp.
AAAGACGGTTCATTCAACCTTTACGAAGATGAAAATGTAAATTACAATTATGAGAAAGGTAAGTTCTCAATTATACCTTTTACTTATGGTGAAGAAAATAAAACTCTTACAATCGGTAAAAGACAGGGCAGCTTTAATGGAATGATTGAAACAAGAAAATTTGAAATTGTCTGGATTACAAAGAAAGATGCGAAGGCTCTGAATTTCGATAAAGAGCCGGATGAAACGATTACTTACAACGGTGATGAAATACGGTTAAAGCTGAAATAAATTAATTGATACTCTGCCCTTAAACCATAGAAATATCAAAATGAATTTATATAATTTGGTTAACCATTTTTAAGGAAATTAACCATGAAAAGTTTTTGGTACATTTTAAACAAAGCATTATCATTTACTTTTTTAATGTTCTCATTATTTCTGTTGATGAATTCAGAAAGTAATTCACAATCAAGAGAAAAAATTCTTTTCACTGAAGAATGGAAATTTAATCTGGGTGATGTTTCTGAAGGAGAGAAAACTAACCTTGATGATTCAAACTGGAGAGTATTGGATTTACCGCACGACTGGAGTGTTGAAGGCGAATTTTCCAAAGATCATCCTGCAGATTATTATGGCGGCGCTTTGCCGGGTGGTACTGGCTGGTACAGAAAATCTTTTACAATAAATGAATCTGATAAGGAAAAATTATTTTTCATAGACTTTGATGGTATTTACAAAAATGGAGAAGTTTGGATTAATGAACACTACCTTGGAAAACGTCCTTACGGTTACAGTTCTTTCCGTTATGAACTTACTCCTTTTCTGAAATACGGAAACGAAAAAAATATTATTGCGGTTAAAGTCGACAATTCAAAACAGCCTAATTCAAGGTGGTACTCGGGATCAGGAATTTACAGAAACGTCTGGCTTATAAAGACTAATAAAATTCATATTGATCATTGGGGTACATTTATAACTACGCCTGAAGTGAATGAAAAGTATTCAAATGTCGATCTTCAAATAAAAATTAATAACTCCTTGAACAGTAAACAAACCGTAACAGTAAAGACAATTATTTATGATAAAACCGGTAAACAGGTTACAGCGGTTAAAACGAATCAGGATTTATTACCGGGTTCCTTAAATGAATTTACACATCAGCTTAAAGTTGATGATCCTGAGCTTTGGTCAATTGAAAATCCTTACCTGTATAATGTTGTTACTTATGTTGAAAAGGACGGCAAAGAAATAGACAGATACGAAACGCCGTTTGGTATCCGCACTTTTTATTTTGATGCTCTTAAAGGATTTTTCCTTAATGGAAAGCCAATGAAGATCAACGGCGTATGTAATCATCATGATCTGGGATTTCTTGGCGCCGCAATAAATTACCGGGCACTTGAGCGTCAGCTTGAAATTATGAAAGGGATGGGAGTTAACAGCATACGTACTTCACATAATCCTCCGGCACCTGAATTACTTGAGTTGTGTGATAAAATGGGTTTCCTTGTAATGGATGAAGCCTTCGATATGTGGAAAATAAAAAAGGTTGATTTTGATTACTCACTTGACTGGGATGAATGGCACAAACGCGACCTTGAAGATTTAGTGCTTAGAGATAGAAATCATCCATGCGTTTTTATGTGGAGCATCGGCAATGAAATTCCAGAACAATGGGACAGTACCGGAATCCCTATGACAAAAGAACTAGTTGGGATTATAAAAAATCTTGATAAAACTCGTCCTGTTATGTCAAATCTAAATGACCCGCAGCCGAAAAACTTTTTATATAAAT
>CAZIDB010000231.1:0-1379 GCA_964537965.1 uncultured Melioribacter sp.
AATAGGGTGAAACTCATTTAAACCATAAAACGAGTAACTTAAACCTTAGGGTAAGTCCCTTAAAACCCTGGTATAAGTCCCTTAAACCTTAATCCGAAAAACTTAAAACTCAGCACAAACCATCAGTAACATCACCCGAACCATTCAAATCTCTGTATAAACCATTTGAATCTTTACCCATATCATTTAAACACACATCCAAATCATTTAAAGATCTGTCCAGATTATTTATGCTTTCATCCAGGTCTTCAAACTCTTTACCTGTATGATAAAAATACTTACACAAACAGTTTAAATTTTCACTCACATTATTCAGACAAAGAAATATATTATCAAGCTGTTTATTGCAATCGCTCAAAACTCACCCCAGAATTTTTGTTAATTATGAATTCTTAATTATGAATTAAAAACAATTACAGAAGACCAGAAATATTTTATAATATCATTATCCTTAAATTCAAAACTTATTTCAAAATTCACAATTCACAATTCAAAACTCACAATTCAAAATTACTTTTTATGCTTTAAACACGTTCTCCGCTTTAACCCCGTTCCTTTCAAATGCGTTTCTTGTATCAATTACAATCCTTGAATTCTCTGCAATAAATTTATAATCATAAGAAGTATGATCTGTACTTAGCACAACAATATCATACTTTGCCAGGTTCTCTTTTGTCATTTCAACTGAATGCAGATCATAATTATATTTTCTCATCTTCCAGAGTTTAGGCACATAAGGATCATTATAGTCAATCTCTGCTCCCCGTTCCGCAAAGATTTCAATTAATTTTAAGGTAGGCGACTCGCGCATATCATCAATATCTTTTTTATATGATGCACCTAATATAAGCACTTTAGATCCATTGAGTGATTTCTTAAACTTATTCAGCACTTCCATAGATTTCTCAACTACGTAATAAGGCTGCATTGTGTTTATTTCACCGGCAAGCTCAATAAACTTTGTGCTAATATCATACTCGTGTGCTTTCCATGTTAAGTAGAATGGATCAATAGGAATACAGTGCCCGCCTAAACCGGGACCGGGATAAAAAGCATGAAAACCAAACGGTTTTGTCTTTGCTGCTTCAATTACTTCCCACACATCTATATCCATCCTGTCAAGAACCATCTTCATTTCATTCACGAGAGCAATATTAACAGAGCGGTAAATATTTTCAAGAAGTTTTGTTGCCTCTGCCGCTCGTGTTGAACTTACAGGAACAGTCTTTACTATTATTTTATCATATAAAGCTTTTGCAATTTCTAAACACTTTGGAGTTACACCGCCAACAACTTTTGGTATTGTAGAAGTATTAAAATCAGGATTGTTGGGATCTTCGCGTTCCGGACTGAACGCCAAATAAAAATCCTCTCCCACT
>CAZIDB010000231.1:1479-4203 GCA_964537965.1 uncultured Melioribacter sp.
TTCAAACATCGGCAGCAGTATTTCATCTGTAGTACCGGGATAGGTAGAAGACTCAAGAACAACGAGTTGATCTTTTCTTAAATACTGTGCAATTACTTTACCGGAGTTAACAATATAACTTACATCCGGTTCACGATGTTCATCCAAAGGAGTTGGTACGCAGATTATAATTGCATCTGCTTCCGGCAACCTTGAGAAATCATCAGTTGCAGAAAAAAACTTTTTATCAACCGCATCCTTAATTCTTTCTGCATTAATATGTTTTATATAAGATTGACCTCTGTTAAGAAAATCCGGTTTCTTCGGATCATTATCGAAACCAATCACTTTAAATTTCCTGTTTGCAAATTCAAGAGCTAATGGAAGGCCTACATAGCCTAATCCAATAATACCGATAACGGCGGAGTTGTTGTTAATTTTTTCAAGTAAAGTCATATGTTAAATTGTAAATTTTGAATTGTGAATTATGGATTATTTTTAATTAGGAATTACTATATTTTTATAAAATTAAAGTTGATTAATTGTCAGACATTCTTTTTTGAATTTTCTTGTGAAGATTTAACAATCGAAGTTAATATTCTTATTAGCTCATCAATTTTATCTATCTCATTTTTAAGTTCACATTTAACTAACTGAGTTACCTGCAGTAATTTCAACCAATATCTGGTTTCTCTTGCTTCTTTTGAGGCGATTGACATTTTAGCAATAAAATCTTTCCTTGATTGTGCGGCGAGAGCTTCTTCAACGTTGGCACCAATACTAGTTCCGCTTCTTAATAATTGCTTTGAAATAATAAACTCATTATTACTATTAAGCTCTTTATAAAGTTTTATTATATCAATTGAAAATTCAAAGCTCCTTTCCTGGATAAAATTTTTCAACTCAAAACTCATACCTTAAACTTTGTAATTCAAAACTCAAAATTCATAATTCAAAATTATCCCCGGATACAGCTTCGCCACGTAAGTCACACAGAACTTTACTTCGGGAAAACAGTTGGAATATCCTTAACCTAAAGAATTGGTTCCATAATATAAAAAAATTCATCTTTTGTAAAGTATGTGACTGATTATTTTGAGATAATGATCACCCACATATCTTATTTGGAAGTGAACTATTATTTCTTTTATCCTTTCGGGGGTTTAACGGCATAAACAAGAAAAAATAAATAGCACTTACAGAACCAACAAATTATTCCAAGTTGATCTTATATTAATATACTCTTAAAAACAGCCCTGTCGGAAAAATTTTTTATTTTTTTTCAAAAATATTTTATTATGAAATATTATCTCTCATAACAATAAATAATTGAATGGTTTAGCCGATCAATATTTTTATATTAAAAGATTTTTTTTAAACTCTAACAATTAAATATCAATAACCTTTGCGCAATACTTTCTCAAAATCTGCGTTTGCCATAATTTTAACAAGCTCATCAAATTTTGTTTTTGCCTTCCAACCTAAAAGTTTTTCTGCTTTAGATGAATCACCAATTAATAATTCTACTTCTGTTGGTCTGTAGTATCCGGGCGAAACCTCAACAACACATGTGCCCGGTTTTAATTTATTTCTCTCTTTTATATTAACATTATTAAAATTTCTTATTCCTCCCTTTCCATCTTCCATTTTCTCAGCCAAAGGCTGATCCCACTCTGCGGGACATTTTCCATTATCCATCTTAACAATTCCCTTTTCCTTCTCATTTTCTCCAATCCATTCTAATTCAATTCCAAGCTCTCTGAAAGTAAGTTCGGTAAAATCACGAACCTTATGTGTTTCACCGGTTGCAAGAACAAAATCTTCAGGTTTATCATATTGTAATATTCTCCACATTCCATCACAATACTCAGGAGCAAAGCCCCAGTCTCTCTTCGCATTCAAATTGCCAAGTACTAATTTGTCCTGTAAACCCAGAGCAATTCTTGATGCTGCGCGGGTTATTTTTCTTGTAACAAAAGTTTCTCCCCGTCTCGGAGATTCATGATTAAATAAAATTCCATTACAAGCAAATAGGTTATATGCTTCGCGGTAATTAACAATTATCCAGTAACCAAATAGTTTTGCAACACCGTAAGGCGAGCGTGGATAAAAAGGAGTCGTTTCCTTTTGAGGTACTTCCTGTACTTTACCAAACAATTCACTTGTTGAAGCCTGGTAAAACTTTGTTTGTTTGCCAAGTCCAACTTCTCTTATCGCATCTAAAAATCTTAATGTCCCCAATGCATCAACCTGCGCAGTATAATCAGGTAATTCAAATGAAACTTTAACATGGCTTTGTGCGGCAAGGTTATAAATTTCATCCGGCCCAATTTTCTCAAGCAGCCTGTTAAGGTTGCTTGTATCAACAACATCACCGTAGTGCAGGAATAATGTCTTACCGGATATTTCAGGATTATTATAAAGATGATCTATTCTTCCCGTATTAAACGAACTGCTTCTCCTTATTATTCCATGAACCTCGTAACCTTTCTCCAATAATAACTCGCAAAGATAACTTCCATCTTGACCTGTAATTCCTGTTATAAGCGCTTTTTTCATTTACTCCTCTCTAAAAAAATTTTTTTAAGTATTCTCCAAATATTCCTTAAAATGGTTGCCCGAAAAAATATTTATAATCAAATCAGTTAAGTATCTCTCAGACTCATCATGCATCCTTGCAATCTTGCATCCCCATACATTCTTGAATGAATGAATGTTTGAATTCTTGCACTCTTGCATTCTTGC
>CAZIDB010000231.1:4303-7280 GCA_964537965.1 uncultured Melioribacter sp.
ACTTGCATTCTTGCATCCTTGCATCCTTGCCTCTTCTTGCACTCATGTATTCTCTCGCAATCATACATCCCCTTACATTCTTGAATGAATGAATGTTTGAATTCTTGCACTCTTGCTTACTTGCATCCTCTTACATCCTCGCGTTCACTTGCATCCTTGCATTCACTTGCATCCTTGCCTGAATGTTAGTCTTGCAAGTTTATATCAATAAAATTTATTTCTGATTCTTCACAAACCATAAATCTTGACTTATTGAAAACATCCTTTACTGCATGATTGCTTTATTGATTTATAATTACATCGGTAATTGACTGCATGACTGTTTGTTACTGATAATCCATTCTCCATTCTTTTCCCGAATTAAAAAGCCCGATTAATTCTTTGTTCATTTTTATCATTTTGTTTTCCATCTCAAATATTTTAGAATCACAATTATCAAAAAATTCCCTGGTAACTTGTCCTGAGGAAAATAAAGCAAACAATTGAGAATAACATTCACCAAGTGAACTTAACCCGATTTCATAAAATCTCAATGTTTCTTTAATTGATCTTCTGCAATAACCTTCAGCTATGTTACTGTGAACAGAAAACGATGAATCTTCAATCTGTCCTTTAATTTTTATAACAATTTTTTTGTCGTTACTTAATTCTGTGTGAATTATTCTAGAAAGAGTTATTGCAAGATTCCAAATATCAAGTTTTCTAAAACCACGATTAATATTTTTATTCCTGTTAATAATTTCATCTATCATAAAAGCTCCATCATAAAATATTCTAATCAGATGTTGATATTAAACAACAATCAAACTATTAGAATAACAAACAGCCTCTCATTCAAGCATTCAATCAAAATTTCAATATTTTATTCTTAACCAGCTATAAATTATTCAAGAATCAAATTACAAACTTTTGCTTTATATATCCTTCAGATGATTCTTTACAAACCACTCAAACGCTTTTTCAATTCCTTCCCGTAAAGTAGTCTTATGTTTCCATCCTAAGTTATGAAGACGTGTCACGTCAAGAAGTTTTCTTGGTGTTCCATCCGGTTTAGATTTATCCCATACAATGTTTCCTTTAAATCCAATTACAGTTGCAACTGTTTCAGCTAATTCTTTTATGGTAAGATCTTCGCCTGTTCCAATGTTAATATGAGAAATATTATTTTCATACAGATCAGAAGCGTTCACTTTTTCAAGTAAATAAAATATAGCATCAGCAAGATCATCAACATAAAGAAATTCCCTTCTCGGACTTCCCGTTCCCCAAACAATAACATCGGAATCAGGAGACGCCTCATGAAATTTTCTCATCAAAGCAGGAAGCACATGAGATGTTTCAAGATTATAATTATCATTTGGCCCGTAAAGGTTTGTCGGCATAACAGAAAAGAAATTACTTCCGTACTGTTTATAATAACTCTCGCATAATTTAATTCCCGCAATTTTAGCTATTGCATATGGCTCATTTGTATATTCAAGAGTATCGGTAAGAAGATATTCTTCTTTAAGCGGCTGAGGTGCAAGTTTAGGATAAATGCACGAACTTCCAAGGAATAAAAGTTTCTCAACATTATTCTGATGAGCAGCATGAATAATATTTGATTCGATCATCAGGTTTTCATAAATGAATTGAGCACGGTATGTGTTGTTTGCAAGTATACCACCTACTTTTGCTGCGGCTACTATTACATAATCGGGCTTTTCATCAGCAAAAAAATTTTCAACCTGTTCCTGCCTTATAAGATCAAGTTCGGTTAAATCCCTTGTAATAATATTTTTACAACCTTCGGCAGTCAGCTTTCTTAAGATTGCAGAACCCACCATACCACGGTGACCGGCAACATAGATTTTTTTATTTCGCATAATTACCTTAAATTAAAAAGGCAGTACAAATATAAGGAAAATCAATCTTGAATTAATAACACTGCAATTATATTGTGGTTTATTTTGTATCCTTTCAGGAAATTTTTATAATTACTAAACATAAATTCTATTTTTAGGGAGAAGTATTTGAAAAAAGTTATTTCTGTTGTCGGCGCACGTCCTAATTTTATGAAGATTGCACCAATCCATAAAGCATTTCAAAAGTATAACGGGAAGATTCAGCATTTAATTTGCCATACAGGTCAGCATTATGATGAGAATATGTCTAAGATATTTTTTGAAGATCTTGAATTACCTGAACCGGATTTTTATCTGGGAGTCGGCTCCGGTTCTCATGCAGAACAAACCGCAAGAATAATGATCGAGTTTGAAAAGATTCTCCTTGCGGAAAAACCTGATTTAATTATTGTTGTAGGAGATGTTAATTCTACTATTGCCTGTACTCTTGTAGCAAGTAAATTAAAAATTAAAGCTGCACACGTTGAAGCAGGACTTAGAAGCTTTGACAGGGATATGCCTGAGGAAATAAACCGTTTGCTTACAGATGCAATTTCCGATTTTCTTTTTGTTACAGAAAAAAGCGGAATTGAAAATCTTACTAATGAAGGAGTATCCAATGGAAAAGTTTTCTTTACCGGAAATGTAATGATTGACAGCCTTGCAAATTTTTTGCATAAAGCGGAAAGCTCTGAGGTACATGAAAAATATCAACTTGAAAAAGGGAAATATGTTTTGGTTACCTTGCACCGCCCAAGTAATGTTGATACAAAAGAAGAATTAAAAGCCCTTCTTCATTTGCTTAATACTGTTGCACGTAAAAGGAAATTGTTATTCCCGATCCATCCCAGAACAAAATCGAATATGATTAAGTTTGGACTTGATAATACTCTTGAGAAAAATGTTATCCTGACAGATCCAATCGGTTACATTGATTTTCTTGCCTTAACAAAAGATGCAGAATTAATTATTACAGACAGCGGTGGCATCCAGGAGGAAAGTACTTACCTTGGAGTACAATGCATTACCGTTAGGAAAAATACCGAGCGCCCGATAACTGTTGAAGTTGGAACAAATCAGTTGGTTGGAGTTGA
>CAZIDB010000232.1:0-7270 GCA_964537965.1 uncultured Melioribacter sp.
TAACCGGGAGAATAATTATATCTTCCTGCAGCAAAGTATGAAATAGTTTTATCTGTGCCGGGTACAGGTCCGGATAAATTTAGCTGAAGGTCATAACGTTTAAATGGATTGTAATTATTCAGGTAAGATTCTTTTTCCTGCCAGGGTTTATTTCCTTCTTCAATTGAAGTTCTTAACTGCTGGTAAGTAGTAATTCCATATTTTGAAAAATCATAATTAAGCCAGCCACTTTTTGATGCAAGTGATTTTGCTGCTGCAGTTGCCCACTCCCTGTTGCCCATAAGATAATAAAGATCATCATCAAAGCTAAGATGATCACCAACATATGCAGTTGCATTCATCGTAAACTTGTCGCTTCCTTTTTTTGTAACAATGTTTACAACACCTGAAAGTGCTTGTCCGTATTCTGCATTGAATGTACCGGTAATTGCTTTAAGTTCTTCAATCGACTGATCATCGATACTGATTCCTGCGCTGCGGTTAATAGGATTAACTACCTGCACTCCATCAATCATATAACTGATTTCCGAGGTACGCCCGCCGCGTATATGCAGATCCCCGCTTGCGTCTCTTGTAATACCCGCCTGCATACTTAGAAGACTACTTACATCGCGTACAGGTAATGCTTCAATCTGGTCTGCCTGTATTGTTCGCTCCGATGAAGTAAGGTCTTTCTGAATTTCTTTTTTGCCGACAATAATCACTTCCTGGCCAATCTGTAGTGTTGAAGAACTAAGCTGAATATCAAGCCGCGTTGTAAGATCAACCTGTATTCTTACTTTTTCAAATAACTGAGCAGCATAACCAATCATTGTAGCGCGGACAGTATAAATGCCGGGAGGAATATTAATTATATAATACTCTCCGTTTATATCTGAGGCAGCGCCCGCCTTGGTTCCTTCTATAATTATATTTACGCCCATCAGCACTTCGCCCGTTTCCTTATCCGTAACTTTGCCGGCTAATTTCCCGGTTGTTCCCGCATATAAAGAAGCAGAAAGCAGGGCAAGAAGGGTTATAAGTTTTAACGCTTTCAATTTTTAATTTCCTCTAATTACTTGAAAAATCACAAGTCTCTTCGATTTGTTTTTGTGGCTTTAGCAACAGGTCTATCATATAAGTTATCAGGCAACTTGGATAAAAAAAAGAATGGCAGATTTTAATGAATCTGCCATTCAATTTAAGAAAAGATTTTTATTTAATAAGCATCATCTTCTTTGTGTAAGAGAAATCGTTTGCGATTAACCTGTACATATAAATTCCGCTTGCAAGGTTTGAAGCATCAAAAGTAACTTCGTGATAACCTGCTTTCCTGTTGCTGTTAATTAATGAAGCTACTTCGCGGCCGGTTATATCATAAACCTTAAGTGTAACAAATGATTCTTTCGGAAGATCAAATTTAATCCTTGTTGCCGGATTGAATGGATTAGGATAATTATTATGAAGTTTGAATTCTTTCGGTAAATTACTTACTTCATTACCAACTGCTGTCGGTCCATCTACTACTTCCATGAGAGCCCAGGCGTGCGGACGTGTCCAATCCTGATCCATATCTACTCTTCCACCAGTAGGAACACCGCCGAGCTGTAGTATCATTGATCTGCCAACATCTCCTTTGCTTGGATCAATATCGTTGCAGTCAATTCTTAACGGCATTAACAAGCCGTTTGTAACATCAATATTACCGCTAAGCGCTAATGAATCAAGGCATAGTTTTGCTTCAATAATATAACCGTCGCCTGTAAATTTTGTGAATATAGTTGATTCAACTCCGGGTACGTCTGTTACTGTACTTCCATCCAGAGTAATCTGGTTTAATGTATTGAAACCAATTCTCCAGTCGCCGTTTGCTTTTGAGAAGTTTTTGGTATGCCATTCCTTAAGAGTACGAACATCATAATAACCGATATAGAACTCAAGAGCATCACCCTGCCAGGTTTGGTACTGTGTATCGGTATTAACATCATCGTCAGTAACATCTGCAGAGATGTAAAGATAATTATCATCCATCAGTAAAACACATTTGAACATACAGTCTGTTGAGTTTTCATCCCAACCTGCACCTGCATCACCGCCTGCACCTTCAGGAATAAACTGGTAAGCAGCTTTGTACTGTTCAAATTCATTATCAAGTCCATCTAATACGAAAGCGTTTGCAAAATCACCAACGTATTTAATTTTTGGAGTTTCACTTGTTTGGATTGTAACCGGTCCAACCTTATTACCGTCTGTTAAACCAGTTTCAACGCCACCATCGGTAGAAGTAATTGCGAAGTAATATTGTTTTTCAACGCTTGTGTTTGACCATGGCCTGTGGGCATATGCCTGCAATCCATGCGGAACATCCGGGCAAATTTTAACAACGTTCGGATCTGCAAGATCTGTAATCGGGTTTTCACTTCTGTAGATATTATATTTTTCTGTTCCAAGAGTATTATCAACCCAATCAAAGCGAACAAAATGCTGCAGACCTGCATAGTTTGAAGCTGTATCAGCAGTGGCTACTAAATCAGGCGACGCAAGTGTTCCTTCCGGTTCAGGTATTCCTACTAATGTTAAATTATCAAACAAGACATTTCCCGTATAGGTTGTATTGCCTGTTACTTTAAACTCTACAAAGAAATATCCAAGAGCAGTCTTATCTGTAATCCGGCTCCTGAACTCAGCAACGTTCCATGATAATGTTGTCCACTTACCCGGCTGAACATTACCATCTGCAGCTATTGTATAATTCTTTGCAATCCAATCCCATGTATTAGTCGGCTGGAATACTAAATCAAGTGAATGACCAACAGGGAAATCTGAGGGTAAAAATACATCAATAGTAATCTCATCAATTATAGTATCTTTCTCCGCATAATTAAGACTTATCTCGCCTTTAGAAACAGCTAACTTTTCACCCTTTGAATAATCAACGCCTAATTGCAAAACACCGTTCCCGCTATCTTCACCGTGTGCAAGCGTGATTCCTGCCGGTGCCCAGTTAGGAATTGAGAAACCCTGTGTTCCTGCCAAAGCAGCATTGAAATTACATATAACCCATTTCTCGCCAGTCTCTGTGTTAATGAAGGAAACATTATCAACAAGGATAGCTCCTGTCCATGTTGCTCCGCCAACTTCAATTCCTGCTTTACCAAGACTCATAGTATGATGATTAAAAGTACCGCCACTTGATTTAGCTGTGGCAGCTTCCAGATCAAAATAAAGAGGATACCAGACTTCTCTTGGAATTGAGGAAGCTACAATGTAGTTATCATTCCATGACCAGTTAACGTTATCCTGTGCAAAAACTTTTAAATACATTTCATTAGGAACTGAAGCAGGCAGCCATACCCAGTAAACCATCAGGTCATATGCTTTAACATCAGTTGTTTTTTCAAAACCAAATGCACCACCCGTTCCGTAATCAACAGATAAAACTCCTGCAGATTGTGCAGAGGGATCTGCTATTTGGGAAATTGTGCCAAGGCTTCCCCACAAAGATTTGAAATCATCCAAACCGGTTTCAAATTTTGCAAAACTTTTGGGTTCAGCACCTACAAGTGTAACATTATCAACAAGAATAGAGCCTGTCCAGCTTTTATCGGCAACGTTCCAGTTTGCAATATCAAGACCCATCTTACCGATCTTATTTGCAACTGCATCAAAATTAACATTAGGATCAATCCTGTATTGTTCCATATAAAAATTAAGAGGATACCAAACACCTTTAGGTATATTGGCAGAAGTATAGGATTGTGTTGTCCATGACCAAGTGCCTTTATCCTGTCCCCAGCATGCTATATCCAAACCGTCGGGGCAATCGGCAGGTAAATAAATCCAATAGGTTAGAACCTGTGCACCGAGAGCATCAACTTCATCTTTTTCAAGATTTGCTTTTAAACCTCCTGCTTCACCTTTTCCATCAAATACTATTTCAAGCACGCCGGTACTCTGGCCGGTTGGATCAGCAATCTGGTTAACGCTTTTAAAGGCAGCTCCCCAACCATTGTCGAAAAAGTCGTTCGTACCCGTTTCAAAATCAGCTATTACCTGCGCAAATGAATAACTGCCGATAAGCAGAAATGCCGCAAGTATAAGTAGAACTTTTTTCATTTTTCCTCCTTAGTAGGTTTTATTAATTAGTTAACACAATTGAATTTCTCTATTAAACTATTTCCAACACAATAATGGGTATAGTTATGTAAAATCTAAATTACATAAATAGTGCCACCGGATTGAGAAGGCTAATTTTCATTAAGGAATGAATTTCGCATTAAAAAAAAGAAGGGACATGATTTTTCATTTATTATTATGATAAAGTTTATCATTAAGATAAAGGGGAGGGAAGCCGTTAACCTGAATTAACCTTTATTATAGGTCATTAAAGAAATATCCCGATAGCAAAGCATTTTAAAATAATCTGAGCGCATAAATATATATTAAGCTTCCGTCAGGAAAATTTTTTATCATCTATGATTTTATTCCATAGAATTTCTGTCTGGTTATTTCATGAGATTGTATGTTTATTAAATTCTTTTACTGCTTTATAAAATGCATTTACATTTTCCAACGGAACACCCGGCGGTAGATCGCAGCCGGATGAAATAATAAAATTCTTATGCGAAGAAGTTTTTTCCAGAAGTTTCAGAGTTTCATTATAAACAAATTGCTGATCAGCCATTTTGAATACACCAACAGGATCAAGATTACCAAGCACGATTATTTCATCAGGTACTTCAGCTAGTGCGTTTGTAACATCTATTTTATTCCCGAAGTGAAGCGCCTTTGCTCCGGTTGAAACCATTGAATTAGTTGCCTGACCGGTGTTTCCGCAATTGTGAAGTATAAATAAAAAGTTATCATCCTGTACTTCATCTACAATTTCTTTTATATAGTTGGAAGAGAATTCATCGCACATGTCTCCTGAAAGCAATCCCGCTGCGGGCTCGGCCATTATTATTCCGCTGGCACCAACCTTTTTAAATTCATTAACATATTGCAGCAGGAAGTCTGTACACTTTCTTAGTAGTAATTTCACAAGGTCCGGTTCAATATAAAGTGAAGTCATCATTTCGGACATATCAAATAATCTTCCTGCCAAAGAGATCGGGCCAATGCATCCCGCAAATACAGGTTTTGATTTTATATTTTCTGCAGCAAGCTTTGCAGCTTTTAAATATTCCGGTACGCGTCCGTTTTGGAGAGAAGGAACAGTAAGTTCATTAATTGATTTTTCATCATAAACAATTCTTGTAGCAACATTCGGTACTTCGTCTTCAGAAAAATTTATTTCACATCCGAAAGCTTCCGCTTCTACGGTTAAGTCCATCATAATATTAGCCGCAGCCCCGGGAAAATTTTTATTTATCGCTTCAATAGCTTTAAAATGAATTTCTCCGTCTTTAACTGCATCAATCACTTTCCTATCTATTATTTCAATCCCCGGATGGGTCATAATCGGAATTGCCAGTCTTTCACTTGACTGCAAAACCGATTTAATCCATTCTGACATGACCATAAACAATTTCTCCATTAATAAAAACGGTTGCCGAATTATTAACTCAACTATTTCTTTAATTCAGCAACCGACAAAATATTTAAACTATGAACATTATTCCTGTTACTTTATATAAAGCAAAGACGGCTTTATTTTTTCTTTACTTTTACCCGGAGCCTTGAAGTAAACAGATAAACCTTCATCTCCTGTTCTTTCAAAAAAGGAAACTCTTATTTTATGAAAACCTTTTGCCAGTGCCATTCTTCCATATCTTTCCGTAAGGCCATGCAACCCGTCATTGTTCACAACTACTTTTTCATTGATATACAACATACTTCCGTCATCAGATTCAGTATAAAAAGTATAAACACCATCATCCGGAATTTTTATATAACCCGAATAATCAAACGCATAATTATCATTTGCAAAAGTTTTGATAATTGTAAAATCTACTGTTACTCCCTCCCTGGCTTCCTTAAGAGTTTTAAAATCAGGAGTAACATCAAATTCTCCTTCATAGAATTTGTAATTAACTCCACTTGTTAAACCTTCAATATTTTCTGCCGGAAGTAGTTCAACCTTCTTAAAACTTCTTTGTGTAGTATCTGAAATTGCTTTTCCTTTAATAAAGCAGCGAGCAGAAATTACCGCATTATCTTTCAAAATAATTTTTCCGCGGGCAACGGGAGAATCCTTTGTCGGAACACTTCCATCAAGCGTATATCTTATATCAACTTTATCTGCACCTGATTTCACCTGTACAACAAGCTCGTTTGTAAAAATTTCTGATTCGCTTATTATCTCTGGTGCATTTCCAACCTGCGGCTTTCCTTTAACATCAAGAACAATAACAGAATTAATTTCATCCGGTGCTTTACTGCCTACATTAAGCGTAACCAGTCCTTCACTTACTTCAAATGAAACAGGAGTTTTTTTTGCATCAGATAACAAGTAAACTTTCTGCGGCTTGCTCAGCAAACCCGGTAATTGAAGTGTTCCATTCTCCGGCCAGTTAAATATATGAAGGTAAAGACGGGTATTGTTTATAATTTTCTTCTGAGTACATCTTCCCCAATCAAGTTTTTTAAAAGGACTTGCAGTTGTGCCATAAATTGCTTCGCCGTTAACTTTCATCCACTCACCAATTTCACGTAAGCGATCTATGCTTGGTTGCGGGAATAATCCTTCGGCAGTAGGGCCAACATTCAACAAATAATTTCCGCCCTTGGAAGCAATATCAGTTAACATTCTAATCAGGTCTTTTGTTGATTTCCAATTATTGTTTGATTTGTTATAACCCCAGTGGTCATTCATTGTCATGCAGGTTTCCCAATCAACGCCGGGAAAACCGGTTGCAGGAATCTGTTGCTCCGGAGTTCCGAAATCTCCTGCGCCCCCACCTTCTTCAGTCATTCCTTCCATACCACCGCGGCCTTTACTTACGCGGTTATTAATTATTACTCTCGGATCAAGACCACGAACATATTTATAAAGATCATCGCCCATTTTTTGCGTCCACGTTTCTTCCCATTCGCCATCGAACCATAAAACACCAATATCTCCGTAGTTGGTAAGTAATTCTTTAATCTGGTTTTTCAGGTAAGTAATAAATCTGTTAAAGTCTGCACCGTCTGTTGATCTATCTTTTTCCCAGGGTCTTCTTGGTAAATAATCAGGGTTATGCCAATCCATAATTGAATGATAAAAACACATTTTCATATTCTGTTTTCTGCAGGCATCAGCAAGTTCTTTTAGAATATCTCTTTTGAACGGAGAAGACATAATATCAAA
>CAZIDB010000233.1:0-7204 GCA_964537965.1 uncultured Melioribacter sp.
GCTGTTTTGCCGTTAATTAAAATGTTGCATTCTGAAAAGGAAGAAAGTGCGCGCATTCAGGCTGCTTTATCTCTTGTAAAAATCGGGAATGCCAAAGGAATTTTCATGGTCAAACAGGCGGCAAAATTTGATGATAGCCAGAGAGTAAGAAATCTTTGTAATAAATTTTATAGAGCATCGCAAAAAATTTAACATAACATATCTATCTCCTAAAGGCTACCATTCCAAAAGAGCGGTAGCCTTTTCTTTTTAAGTAAAATCCAAACTTTCCAGTACTTTCCAATATATCAGCCATATAAAATTAAATAATAAAATCAATCCGACATTGGGTCTAACTTTGGAAAATTTTACTCATTTCCGTATTTTTACACCGCACCCTTAGCTCAGTTGGTAGAGCAGTAGACTCTTAATCTATTGGTCGGGGGTTCGAGTCCCCCAGGGTGCACTGATTCCCTCTAGTTTAACCGTCTGCTAAGTTTAGCAGGCGGTTTTGCGTTTTAAATATATCGTTTTTAAGCTTTTTCACTTCTGAAATATCTCTAATTAATTTATTTCAATCACACAAACATATTATTATCTTTCGGCAACCTATAAAATAGTTTCAGGGAAAAAATATGGTTCGTACTATTACCTTCTCATTTTTCTTCATTCTTTTATCAATCACCTTAATTGCGCAGAGCAATTATGTTAATATAAATAATCCGGGATTTGAAAAAATTTCTTCAGAAGGAATAGCCTCTGGCTGGCAATGTTCCGGCCCGGAGGTTGCAACTGATAAAATAAATTATGTTGATGGAAAAACAAGCATTGTAATCAATCATAAAGATTGGAAACAAACAGTGGTAATTTCTGATGAAGTGAATTTAATTGTTGGCCATATTTATAAACTTTCAGCTCATATTAAAACGGAATCTGCGATTACAGATCCTTATGCTCAGTATCCAACACCGGTGGCTGCATCTGTTACAATGGAATCATTTCCTTTTACAAATAGTTCTCCTTCTGTTGGAGCCACAAAAGACTGGACTAAAGTTGAAGTAAACTTCATAGCAACAAAATCAAAAGATAAGATTCTGCTTCACTTTGGTTATAACGGTAACGCAAAAGGCAAAGCCTGGTTTGATGAAATTACCTTGGAAGAAGTAACTGACGTCTCACAATTTATTCCGGTAGAAACTGTCCGCTGGTTTGGACCTGCTTACAGGTATGAAGATAAAGGCTGGATATTTGTCCATATTGAAGGTGAACCTTATAAACGCGGTTATCAATATGGTTATCTTCTTGCAGATGAAATTAAAATGTTTACAGAGAAACTGGCAATCAACTGGAATTCTGCTGACCCGGTTAGAATGTGGAATGAAAGCCGCTTTATGGTTGATGCTACAATGCTTAGAAAATATGACGATGAATATCTGAATGAGATGAAAGGAATTGCCGACGGTGCAGCTAAGGCAGGAATAAAAATATTTGACAGACCAATTGACTTTCTTGATATTGTATCAATTAACTCATCTGTCGATCTTGACTATATGAAAGATGCGATGAGAGTTACTCCTAATCCTTTAACAGGAAAAAGTTTTCTTGCAAGCGAAGATGAATTAGAAGTAAAGGAAAGATTACACAAGTGTTCTTCATTTCTTGCGAATAATTCCGCTACAAAAGATGGTGGAATTGTATTTGGACAGCTTTTTATGTGGGGCGGCTATACCGGTTATCATTGGAATGTTTTTGTTGATGTTCTTCCAACTGAAGGTAACAGGCTTGTATATCAGACTTATCCGGGCGGAATACACTCCGGAGCCGACTTTTATATTAACAGTGCAGGAATTATGCTTGGCGAAACTACTGTTCAGCAAACACCGTATAACCCGGAAGGAACCCCGCAATCCAATAGAATAAGAAAAGCCGCACAGTACGCCAACAATATTGATGACGTTGAGAAAATACTTACAACAAAGAATAACGGCATGTACACAAATGACTGGATGGTTGCAGATGTTAAAAAGAATGAAATTGGGATTCTTCTTCTTGGTACATACAAATGGAAACTGTGGCGCAGCTCTAACAAAGACTGGTATAATGGCGTGGAAGATTATTACTGGAGCGATAATAACGCAAAGGATCTTGAAGTCCGCAAAGAGTTTATCTCTAATTCTGACGATGCTCCATATGATTATCTCTTTCGCCCGGTTAACCGCGATATTTCTTTCCTGAATTTCTATAATCGGAATAAAGGAAAGATAGACCAGGCTGCAACTTTCGATTTGTTTAACTCGTCTCCTGTAAACCGCCCGCATGCCTGCGATGGAAAAGTTACAACTTCTGAAATGGCGGCGCAGCTTGTGTTCTTTGCTAATTACGGAAAAGTAACTTTACGGGAACAGTTTATTAATGAAAACGGAAGAATGCCTGACTTACCGAACGCATACTCGAAATTTTCTTTGGGGTATGCTGCATTCAGTCCAATTTATATTACTGAAAAACTTAAGGAGATAAAAAGCAAAATTGATAGAGATGAAACACCGGTTGTGCTGAATACTAATTTTGCGGAAGTGAAAGATTTATATTCAGTAGATAAAAAATCTCTCTGGAAAAGCACTGTTTATTCCGGTAAGGAAAGAGATGATTGGTTTGTAAGCAGCAGCGCGGCTTATTATAATCTTTTAAAACAAATTCCGGCTAAAGCTGATGACGCATATAACTATGTTCACGATGAGCTGACCGAACTTAATTACCGCCTGCAATATGTTATTTCAAGAGAAGGATCAATAGCGCCGTTAAATGCAAAGTTAGTTTATGATAAATACAACAACTACCAGGTTCCAAGAATAAGAGGAACTTACCTGCTGCATCAATTAAGGCTATTGCTTGGTAATAAAATTTTTACTGATGTGATGAATAAGATTCATGCTGACTATAGGGAAAAGAATTTAACCACTGAAAAATTTATTGAAGCTGCGGAAAAAGTATCAAGCAAAAACCTAAAAGAATTTATTATGCAATGGCTCGAAAGAGAAGATACCCCTTCAATTACATTTAATTCATCTGTTGAGAAATCAGGCGATAAATGGAATCTGAGACTGAAGATTGATCAGAGTAGAAAACCTTATCATTTCTTAACAACCGTTGCAATTGATCTTGAAAAAGAAAGACTGATAAAAACTATTGAGGTGAGTGAGAAGGAACAGACTATTGAAATTCAATTACATGAAAAGCCAGATAAAGTTACCTTCAATTATGGGAATGATATTCCACTAGAATTAAAACACTATTATACATATCAAAACTTTTTTGATGATTTTGAAAATGCGGTAATTGTCTACGGAACAAACCAGCAGATTGAAGCCAATCATACAATTGCATTGCGTTACCAGAAAATGGTTGCTGATAGATTTACTGAAGTGTTTCAACCAATAAAGAAAGACAGCGAGATTGATGAGAAAGAACTTGCAGAAAAAGATATAATTGTTCTTGGAGGAACTTCGGATAATAGTTTATCGAAAGTTTTGTGTGATAAGTTTGGAATAGAATACGGTAAATATTTCTTTAGCTGGATGAATGACTTATATACGCAAAACGATGACGGTTTGTTTGTATGCTTTCCTAATCCTTTTAATAAGAATAAAACTGTTTACCTGTTTCTTGCAAACAGCGCACAACAATTGTATCAGATGACTAAAAAACATCAGTCAATGCCAGCCTGGGCTTTATTTAAAGGTGATAAGATTGTGAAGAAGGGTTATCACCCAAAGGATGGTTTTGTGAAGCAAATAGACTGATTTATACAGTTAAAATGGAGAAAGAATGAAAAAGATATTTTTTCTAATAAGTCCGGTGCTTTTAATTTTTATAGGATGTTCATCAATGAAAACTTTAACTGAACTTAAGCAGGAAGCGGATAAGCTTCATGCAAAAATGTTAACACTAGATTCCCACACTGATGCGCCAATGAGGTTATACAGGGGCAGCTTTAACCTGCGCATTAAACATGACGCAAGGGAGGATGGAAGCAAGTATGATTTTCCGAGAATGGAAGAAGGCGGACTTGATGCTGCTTTCTTCGCGGCTTTTATTGGACAGGGAGCAACAACAGATTCAGGTTATGCTGTTGCAAAGGAAACAGTGAATGGTATAATAGATTCAATTTATGCAAATGTTCAGGCAAATAATGATCTTGCCGAAATAGCGTTAACTGCAGGCGATGCTCATCGTATTAAAAGCGAAGGGAAAAGAGCAATTTATATTGGAATTGAAAACGGTTACGCAATCGGTACAGATATTTCAGAGATAAAAAAGTTTTATGATAAAGGCGTCCGGTATATTACGCTTTGCCACACCAAGAATAATGATCTGTGCGATTCTTCTACTGATCCGGATTCTGCAAATGATAAAGGGTTGAGCGATCTTGGTAAAGAAGCTGTTATTGAGATGAATAAACTCGGAATGATGATAGACATCTCTCATGTATCGGATAAAACAGTACACGATGTTCTTGAAATAACACGAACTCCTGTAATTGCTTCTCATTCGTGTGCAAAAACTTTATGCAATCATCCGCGTAACCTTAATGATGAATTACTTAGAAGGCTTGCCGAAAATGGAGGAGTAATTCAGCTATGTATTTATACAGATTATGTAAAAACCCCAAAACCAAATCCGGTTAGAGATTCCCTTGTTAATGCGCTTGAAGAAAAATATAATGATTACTATAACCTGACCCAAGAGCAAAAAGATTCATATAGAAAAGAGAAAAAGGAAATTAATAAACTTTATCCGCCGGATCTTGCCACGGTTGTTGATGTTGTTAATCATATTGATCATATTGTAAAAGTTGCTGGAATAGACTATGTTGGCATAGGAACTGACTTTGACGGCGGCGGCGGGGTTGACGGCTGTTATGATGTAGGCGAAATGAAAAATATAACAGTTGAACTGCTGAAGCGAGGCTATTCTGAAAATGAAATCGAAAAAATCTGGGGCGGAAATTTTATGCGTGTATTCCATAAAGTTGAGAATTATGTAAAACATTAAAGGAGGATATAATTGAAAACTAAGGAGAAAAATATATTGAAACGTGTTACTGGAATTGGTGGAATCTTTTTTAAATCGAAAGATCCGAAGAGTTTAAAAAAATGGTACAGGGAGCATCTTGGAATTCCATCTGGAGATTACGGCTGGAGCTTTTATTGGCAGGATGAGAATCAAAATGATGAGAAGGGATATACTGTTTGGAGTCCCTTTCCAAAAGATTCAAACTACTTCCAGCCAACCGAAAAAGAATTCATGGTTAATTTCAGAGTGGATGATCTTTATGTTCTTTTAGAGGAATTAAAAAAAGAAGGAGTTCGTGTAATCGATGAAACCGAAGAATCCGAATTTGGAAAATTCGGTTGGATTATTGACCCTGATGGTACCAAGATCGAACTTTGGGAACCACCGAAAACAGGTAAGAAACCAAAAAAATAAAGATAGGCGTTTTTTCATTTTCACTTAAAAAATTGTGAGTGCGTCTATGGAAAAAATAAAAATTATTAAGGCGGATTTAGAAGTATCTCGTATTGCGCTTGGCTGTATGCAGCTTGGTAAAACCTGGAATGCTGAACCACTTACCGATGATACAATTAAAAATGCAGTCAGCGTTATTCGTGCTGCTTTGGATGAAGGAATTAATTTCTTTGATCATGCAGATATTTACGCAAGAGGAAAATCCGAAGAAGTATTTTCAAATATATGGAAAGAAATTTCCGGCTTGAGAAATAAAATTATTCTTCAATCAAAGTGTGGAATAAGATTTCCTAACGAACCCGGGGAAGGCTTCCCGGGTAGATATGATTTCAGTTATGAACATATTACTAAATCCGTGGAAGGAATCCTTCGGAGATTGAAAACCGATTATCTTGATATTCTTTTGTTGCACAGACCTGATCCGCTTGTTGAACCGGAAGAAGTTGCAAAAGCTTTTGATGAATTGAATGCCGCGGGTAAAGTTCGTTACTTTGGATTAAGCAATCATACCGCGCCGCAGATTGAATATCTTAAAAAGTTTGTCGCTTACCCTATAATTGTAAATCAATTAGAGCTAAGTATTCTTCATTCGGATTTAATTGAAGAGGGAGTAACATTTAACCAGAAACATCCGTCAAGAAGAATAAGTAATGTTGGAACAATTGAATATTGCAGGATGAACAATATTACAATTCAATCCTGGGCGCCTTTGGCAAAAGGGAAATTATTTGCAGAAAATCTTTCCGATGAAAAACTAAAAGCTGCAAGAGATATGGTTGCATCTATGGCTGAAAAATATAACGTCAGTAATGAAGCAATTATGATTGCATGGATTCTGAGACATCCGGCAAAAATTCAACCGATAATTGGAACAACAAAAGCAGACAGAGTAAAAGCATGCTGCAAGGCAGATAATATTGAATTATCAAGAGAGGACTGGTATAAGCTTTATATTGCAGGAAGAGGTGAACCGTTACCGTAATGGATAATGTCTGATGTAAAATGGCAAAAGGAAATAAATTATTTAATCAGTCGGAAGAACTTCTTTCCTTAATGAGGAAAAGAAGAACAGTAAGAGCGTTTAGCCGGAAAAAAATATCCAGACTTGTAGTTGAAAATTGTATTTCTATTGCAGCTTCTGCACCCAGCGGCGCAAATATGCAGCCCTGGACGTTTGTTTTAATTGAAGATATAAAATTGAAAAGAAAGATACGGAAAGAAGCTGAAGCTGTGGAAAGAATTTTTTATGAAGAAAAAATTTCCGATGAGTGGCGGCAGAAACTTAAACCGCTTAATACAAATAATAAAAAGGAATTTTTAACTCAGGCTCCTTATTTAATTTGTATTTTTGCTCAATCTTATGGTGTGGATAAAAAGGGCAGGATTGTTAAGCATTATTACGTATCAGAATCTGTTGGTATTGCAACAGGATTCCTTATCTACTCATTGCATCAGCTTGGAATTTCATCCCTTACTTATACTCCCGCACCAATGAATTTTCTTAATAAATTATTGAGTAGGCCCGAAAATGAACGCCCATTTATGGTTATTGCAGCCGGGTATCCGCATAAAAATTATAAGCCTCCAAGGCTGAAGAAAAAAGCAGTGGATTCAATTCTCATCCGGAAATAATTTTAGGGCAAATTTATTTTTTTGTTACTAAATTAGCCTGCGATTAATTGAGGGTTAATCGTTACCT
>CAZIDB010000234.1:0-7199 GCA_964537965.1 uncultured Melioribacter sp.
TAAATAAGATCATAATCCCCATCACCGTCAAGATCGCAAAGGTCAGGATTTTTCCAGTAGCTTGTAGTTTCAACAACTCCAAAAATATTTGTAACGCGCTGCCAGTATGAGGCGCTGCTGCCTGTATTAGTAAAATAAACAAAGGTTTGTAAATCCCGGCCAAGTAGTAAATCAACTTTGCCGTCACCGTTAAGATCTTTAAGTACTGGATATGCATTCAAACCAATATCACCAATACCTTTGGCAAGAGTGTCATTAAGAGCATATTGGGGTGATGAAGCTGTTCCTATATTTTCAAATCCGAACACGTAACCGGGATCAGGTCCACCGAACAATGATTCACCAATACCGACAAGCAAATCATAATCACCATCATTATCAATATCTCCAAATGCAGGTTTCGGATCTGTACCTATTTGAGTATTAATCTCACTAAAATAATTTTCAACAATCTGCCATTCAGGAGTGTACTTGTCACCAATATTTTCATAAAGCAATAATCCAATGTAACCCGATGTAATCAAATCAAGATCATCATCGGCATCAATATCCACACAAACAGCATAGGAACTGTTAGTTCCTGCCATGCCTTCATTATAGATTGGATAAGTTACGGATGTATCCCGTTTATATTTTGGTGTAGAAGAGTTCGCTATATTTTCAAAGTATTCTATTTTATATGTGGTACTATTTCCCATTACAATATCATAATCGCCGTCGGCATCAAGGTCCGCAAAGGATGGTGCAGAAAAGCTGAATGAATTTACACCGAAAGGATTGAAGACGGAATCAACTAACTTCCAGTTCTGTGCATAATTCATTTCTGAATATGACATACAGATAAATATGATAATGGATATTGTAAACCTTTTTGTCATTGTACTCCCTTTTTGTTACATAGAAAGATAAAGATATTTTGATGAAAAAATAATTTGTTAGTAGTTGTTTTTACAAGTAACGAAGGCTAATGAAGTTTATTTTATGATTTAATTAAAAAAAAGGAGAACGTTGTAACAATTCTCCTTTTTATTTCAGGCCAATGAATCTTATGAAGCGTTCATTTCGTTACAGTTACCGTCCGCGAGTATATTGTAACAATTCCCGTTACGATGTTCATAATGAAATCGAGAGGTGTTATTTCTGTTTTAATTGTATAGTCAGCAGCATCTTTGGCAAGTTCGGCTGTGTTGGCATTATTAAGCGGTACAAGCCCGAATAAAATATACCATTGACGACTTTCCATTGTTTGAGTGCTTTGGGCACCCTTACCAACAACGTGAGTATGACTCATACAACCGGCAGAATAAAATACAATAGATAAAAGCAATACAATTGCAATAGATTTCCTGATCATATCTTACCTCCTGGATTATTTTAATAATTTAATAGATCCGATAGATGATTCAATGGCCTTAATCTCCTTGGGATAAATATCAAACGAAGCGACATAATCAAACTGGAAAAGTTCTTTCGCTTTATTATAAACCAGAATTTTAAAATTTACTTTTCCTTTATCATTCAACATATATTGTATTACAGGCAAATCTTCTTTAAGGAATTCTGCCCGTTTAAGTTTTTCCTTTCCGAATTTTTTAAATAGCGCTTTATCATATTCTGCTAATTCAGCATCATTTGGTTTATTCTTATCCCTGAATTGTAATTCGGAAACATTCAATAAGCATTTCAGACTATCATCTGTAAAGATGTACAGGTAATTAAAACTAACCGGTTCGTCTTCACTTAATTGAAGACTTGCTTTTTCTAAAAACTCATTAAAGAGTTTTGGATTAACTTGTTTCCATTCTATCGGTGGTTTGAATGAAATTTTTTTCCCCGTATCAGATACTTCTTCACCAAGAGTATTAGGATCAATATTAAACTTGATTTGTTTTAAACTATTTTCGTCAGCCTGTTTATTTTCACAACCGGTTAGATATACTACACCAATAATGGTTATGATGATCAGAACCAAACGGTGAGCAACAAGAATTTTCTTCAACAACTGCTCCTCAGTATTTTCGTTTATTTATAGATTTTTAGTTATGTCAAGGAATTTTTTATACGGAATGGCATTCCAGCTTTCTGCACTTACTGCTCCGTGGGACATAGTAATCATTGAAACTTTTGCAGCCGATTCTTCATTTGGCGCTTCATAAATGTCCATAAAATCATATGGCCCTAACAGCGCGTAATGTTCAATCCACTTTACTTCAGGGCATTTTTTCTTTACTTCGTTAAACCATTCCCGGCCGATGTTTTCTCGTGTTTGAGGCACACCCAAACTTTGGGAGGAAAGTTTTGTAAGCAGTATAAATGTTGGCATAGTATACTCCTTTTTATTTGACAAACTTTGTTGTCCGAATTTTAATAATTAGAAAAGACAAGTTCAAGAAATAAATGCTAAAGCGACGAAAATCTATCTGTTCTGTCAATAACAATTATTCCTTAGCAAAAGTAACCTGTAAAGGTGCCCAGAATTCTTTTATGTTATCATTTACATGAGGAGCTTTATCCTTTTCCTCCCATGTCCATTTAACGAAAGAGACATGACTTTTTGCTTCCTCCTCCTTCAATTCATAAAGGAAATTAGAATATTCTCCGCCCCAATCCTGGTAACCGGGATAATGAATAATCGGAATATTTGTAAAATTCATTTCTTCTGTATGAGTTTCGGACCATTCCATGTATCTATAATAAACGGCTTTGTATTTAGTCTTCAACTCAATAATGGTTTTTCCATCAGATGAGACTGTCCCCGATACAGTATGATAATAGTTAGTTTTGTCACCATAACTGTCAAAGTCCTCCTCGTCAGCATTATCATATGAAAAAGAAGTACCGTTCCATTTCAGTGTATCATTATCGTATTTAAAGAAACTAATTCCCTGGCTATAGTCAGAACCACCCGGTAAAAGAAAATCAAATGAGCAACCAACCCCAAACGTCGTCATTGTATGAAGGAGGTTAAGCAGGTTCCCTTCCTTTGCTATATTAACAGACGAATATGCTGCTCCTACTTTTTTATTTGTTGCATTGTCATAGAGTTCAACAATAACAGTAAACTCACCTTCCTTTGTAAAAGTATGTTTAACTGTACTGTCATTGTTAACTGTAACAGAATTTGAGGCATCTCCAAAATTCCAAATAAATTTTGCGCTTTTAGGAGCAGAACCATTAGTACGTGCAACAAATTCATATTCTTCATCAGGCTTGCCATTTAAAGGATCAGGTAAGATATAAAGATTCTGCCTGTAAACATTAATCCATTTGAAATCCACATAGTTATCTGCTGAGTTATCTCTTGCGCCTTTAATATATATTCCAAATTTATTCTGGCCTGATGCTAACGGTAATATAATTTGTCCCTTAGCATTGTTACTACAAATTAATTTACCTTGATCATTATAAACTTCCAAAGCCTGGTAATGATCGGTACCGTTTAGAAATTGCAGGCAGTCAGTGGATTTACAATGAAAGATTAATGTATCGGCATCAGTATTTAATCCATCCGCCAACTCATAACCACTGCCATCCTCCACCCATAAAGTGTATTTGGGAAACCGGTCGTTTCCAATCGTCTTGTTTAATACTTCGGGCCAGCGTACAGCTAATTGTCCCCAGTTTATGTAAGCTGTTTTTCCAAAATAAGCAATCTGGTCCATCGTAGTAGATTGGGCACCTGCTATTAATCCTGTTTCATACGCTTTGAATTTTCCATTAACAAGGTCAATCGTTCTTATGGATTCACTTCCGTCATCTGCTACTCTGTTATTCGGATAGTTTGGATCGGCAATGTATAGTTTCTTCTCAGTTATATTAACCTTATAAACTATCATTGCGTGGCCACCTTCCCCATTACTATTTCTTATTAATACTGATTGAGGCTCACCGGTTAAAAACATTGAATAAGCAAATGCATTCCATACCAGATTTGGAAACATCGAACGGAATTCCATATCCTTTATCCAGCCATCCCATTTACAATCTTCCTGGATTGTGGATGCAAATCTGTATCCAAGAGGATTATCCTGCCAAAGTAAACCTGGTTTTGTTTTATCATTCACTTCATCAAGTTTATGAAACAATGAAGTTTCTCCTTTTAATTTTTTTTCATAGTAATACCACATTGCAGCCATACTTTGCCCGGCACAATGCCCGCCGGGCGCAATGTAGGAACCATAATTAACAAACTCCCAATCATCAACACCAAGAGTAAACCCGGAGGAAATTATTGATTGAGCATTAAGAATAGATTCAGATATTGAACTAATAACCATTTTGCCAATGCTTGTGGCATCACCTGTATTGTTTCTTTTAGTTAATGATGATGCGGATGAAAATGTTCTTGTTGATACTGTAATTGAAGTTGATGATAGTTCTTCAACCGGTAAGCCTTCAACTTCTCCTGTCTGGTCATCATAAAAGAACGCCATTGCAAAATGACCGGTTGGCAAAGAAACAGGAATCTTTACTTCCATGGGCTTTTCTGAATAACCGCCTTCATAACTAATAGAGATTAATGGAGTGATAGGATTAAATTTATCTCCAAGAGAATGGTTTTTTATTTCAGCATAAGAAACTTTGAAATTTTTAGTAGAAGAAAATGAATTAGGTTCAACTATAATTTCCATTCCATTTAAAGGATCGCCGGCTTTATCAATTTTAATTGTCCCGCCACCGGAGTTTACTGGTTGAGTAACAACATCTACACTTGTACCAACTTCTATTTTACTACTGCCGGAGTTGTTATCCGGTCCTGTCGGACTTTCATTTTTTTTACAGCTTGAAAAGGTGAAAAGTATAATTCCTAAAACTAAAATAAAATTTGTTTTCATAGTTACCCTCTTTTCAAAACTGATTAAAGCTACTTCTACTTATTTAAATAATCAATGGCTTATACAGCTGATTAAAAATAAAAATTAAAATGCTCTCTTTAAAACTTTTTATAATGAAATTTCACTTTACCATGTCTTCTCATAAAAATATATATAGCCGGTAAGTGTTTCAAAGTCCACATACTTATCCCATCCCCATCCTCCGTCATCCAGGAATGAGGTTACAACACTTTTGGCTTCAGCTTCTGTGAAACTAAATCTTACAGTCTCATGATCGAAATACGCCAATTTCATATTACTGATTGTAATTTCTTCTCGTTTATAAATTGTAGGAGGACCTACATACCTGTTTTCACCGGTATAACCAACTGTACCAGAGATTGACTGACCATCGCTGGTTACTGTTAAATGACAGTTATAATTCCAGAATATTTCCTTGCCCGGTGTTGTATCAAGTGAGTCTGAAGTTGTAAGAGTAAAAGTAAGTCCGTTAAATTTTGTTGGCTTATCAGGGCTATATGGTTTACCAACAGTAGCACTTCTTTTATCATTATACTGATTTATCAAGTTTCCTGAAAATACCCACCCTGAACGATCGACTCTTTTTAACGTTACAAGTATGTCTGGATATATTTTGTATTTGTACTGTTCACTCCAGACTTCATATTGATCTCCCGTTGTTTTTCGTGCAACCCGAATAAAAACATTATCTTTTGCTTTTAGTGGTACTTTAACAACAATCTGTGTATTTGTCCATGAGATAACTTCTGTAGGAACACCGTAAAGGATATATACATAACTCTCCTTCTGTTCACTGCCGAAGTTTTTTCCAATTATTGTTATTGTTTGTTCTGCAATAGCACTATCCGGAGAAATACTCGTAATTTCAGGTTTGCCTAGCTGTCCTTGTATATTTGCAGATGAAATTGCTTCTACCCAAAGGGTGTTTGCCTGATCAAATAATTTAACCCTAACAGTGTAAGTACCATCTTTTGTATAAGTATGTTTGGCTGTACTATCATTATTAGTAGTTACTTCCGAAGATTGATCGCCGAAATTCCAAATCATTTTATATGGTTTTGGACCGGTACCAAAAGTATGTGCAATCCAGCTTTGTTCTTCGTTTGGTTTTCCATCCAAAGGGTCAGGTTCAATTTTTAATGTTCGCTTATTAACCGTAATCCATTTAAAATCCACATACTCAAGTTCAGGAGTTATATACCCCATAATATAAAAGCCTAACTTAGTCTGAGAAGATTTAATTGGAATTGATGCTATCCCTTTATTTGAAAATTCACCGATAGCCAGAAAATTTCCTTTATCATCATAAACTTTAAAATCAGTATAATGATCCGTATTTGAAATAGATTGAGAGATATCTGTTGATTTGCAGTAGACTTTCAAAGTATCTTTATCAGTAATCATCTGGTCAGTCAATTCTTTA
The DNA here is from genome assembly GCA_964537965.1 of uncultured Melioribacter sp. GTDB lineage: Bacteria > Bacteroidota > Ignavibacteria > Ignavibacteriales > SURF-24 > SURF-24. The sequence goes on from CAZIDB010000234.1 coordinate 6,280, forward strand.
TCAGCATCATTTTGAAGCTTAAGATTATATTTTGGAAACCTGTCGTTGCCAATAGTTTTATTCTCAAATTCAACCCAGCGTTTCGCCATTTGTCCCCAATCTATGTAAGTTGTTTTTCCGAAGTAACCAATCTGGTCCATTGTTGTTGACTGCGCACCCGCTGTCAATCCGGTTTCATATGGTTTTAATGCTCCGTTGACATAATCTATTGTTCTTATTGATTCTGATCCATCAGCAGCAACTCTGTTATTCGGATAGTTAGGATCTGCGATATATAGTTTTTGTTCACTCATATTTACTTTGTAGACAACCATTGCATGCCCACCCTGACCGGCACTATTTCTTATTAACACAAATTGCGGTTCTCCGGTTAAAAGAATCGAAGCTGCAAAAGAATTAAATGTTAATCCCGGAAAGAGTTGTTTCCATTCCAGACTCGTAATCCACCCATCAAAATTAAAATCTTTTTGTATTGTAGATGCAAATCTGTATCCATATGCATTATCCTGCCATAGTAAACCTGGTTTGGTCTTATCATTTACTTCGTCAAATTTATGGAATAGTGAAGGTTCGCCTTTCAATTTCTTTTCATAATAGTACCACATCATTGTCATACTTTGTCCTGCACAATGACCGCCGGTAGCTATATAGGAACCATAATTTACAAACTCCCAATCATCAGCGCCTGGCAGAAAACCGGATGCAATAATTCCCTGAGATTTCAATACTGATTCAGATATTGAGCTTATTACCATCTTACCTGTACTAGTAGCATCATTTGGTATGTTTCTTTTGGTTAATGAAGAAGCAGACGAAAAGGTTCTTGTTGATACAGTTATTGAAATGCTATCGAGCTTTTCCACCGGAAGACCTTCTAACTCGCCGGTTTTATCATCATAAAAGTAAGCCATTGCAAAATG
>CAZIDB010000235.1:0-7197 GCA_964537965.1 uncultured Melioribacter sp.
GCGTTTTTTCCTTGCTGCTCTAAATCCAAATAGAAATATAAAGGTAAAAATTACTATTCACATTAATTAGTAAGAAGTTTGGTAAAAGACATTGATGCTAACTGCCAATTACTATTATGCTGCACATACACTTCTGTAACCATGAAAGGATTTGTAACCTCATTTCCTCCAACAACGGCAAGGAGTGTAATTCTGTTTAAAAGGATTGCTGTTGTACCAATAATATTTACCGACACATCATGTATATCCGCTTTCTTGTACCAAATCCCTCCGCTTTTAATAATACCGAGTTCTTGTTCTTTCCCCCAGGATCCGCCCATATGAACAAAAACAGCTTTTTCGTTAAAGAGAGAATCTAACCTATCTGCATTTTTGTCTGCCATCCACTGCCACTTATCTTTTGAGAGCTTTATAATTTCTTGTTCTAAATTTGTGCTGCTTATTGTTGATGCATTTACACTTGTTTCCTGTGCGTTGGATGTTTGCGCACATATGAATAAGAAAAGCATAACGATAATTGATACCTTCATAAAAACTCCTATGTTTGTTTATAAGTCTTACAATTATGAGTATTCATTTTGCTTGAACCAATCCTTTATTTTTCAATATCAATCAGGGTATAGCTCCTGCTGCCAAGGCCGAGTTCTTCGGCGTGTTCCAGAGTATGAACTCCGTTTTTCTCCTCCATGCGTTTGATTAAATCATGTCCATCGTGTGCCTTATAAACAAGATCAACACATGCCTGATCCAATGCTATCGGATCGAGCGATGCCAGAATGCCGATATCCGCCATCGTAGGATCTTTAGGATTAGAATCACAATCGCAATCGATTGATAACCTGTTCATCACATTAATATATAAAATATTTTCTCCAAGACTGTTCATTACTGCACCGGCTGCTTCTGCCATTGATTCAAGGAATTTGTTTTGATCTGTAGTAAAGGCTTTTGCAAGTTCACTTGTTTTATCAGTTACACCTGCAGTATGAATCCACATTTTGCCACTTGCCGATGCGATACCGATAGACATATTTTTTATTGCTCCTCCGAAACCTCCCATTGCGTGTCCCTTAAAATGGGAAAGTATAATGAATGAATTGTAGTTTTTAAAATGAGATCCGACAAAATCTTCTTTGATATTTTTTCCTTTTTCAAATGGTAATGAAATTGAGCCTTCTTCATCCATAATATCAACATTGGCAATGGCTGTAAATCCGTGCTCGGCTGCTGTTTTCTTATGCTCTTCAGTACTTGATCGTTTGCCGGGATAAGCAGTATTGCATTCAACGATTGTTCCATTTACTGACTGAACTAAATCTTTAATTAAATCAGGGGACAAATAATTATGTCCGCCGGGTTCACCTGTACTTATTTTTACCGCAACTTTTCCCGGTAATTTACGGTCGGGTGCTTTGTAAATTGCTAACAATCCGGTTGGACTAATATCTTTGGAAAAGTAAACAATAGATTTTTTATTCTTGCCCGTTCCTGAATTGACTTTGGTAGAATCCTGTTGTGCATATGCATTAATGATGAATACAACCGAAAGAAGAATTACTGTAAGTTTACCCGTAATAAAGCAGTTCATTCCTTTCTCCTAAGTCTGAATTTGTACGACAATATTGTGATTTAATTTTTTTGTTTATTCTGGTATTACTTGTAATTCATTTCTTTACCCGGAATCAGAAAGCGGTCTCAAGAATTTTTTTGCTAATATCAGGAGTTATGTCCTGCGTTTCTGAAAGAGCTGTTAATCCATGAGCTTTAAGCTGGTTAACAACATTATTTATTTCATCAGCTTTAATTCCGTATTCGGAAAGATGAGTTTTAATACCAAGTGATTCAAAGAATTCACTTGTCTTTTGTATTGCAAGATCAATCTTTTCCTCTTCATTTTCATTTTCGATGTGCCAAACGCGTTCTGCATATTGAATAAGTTTTGCTTTTTTCTGTTGGCGTTTTACCTGCAGCAAAGCCGGCAGGATTATCGCAAGCGTCTGTCCATGATCTATTCCGAATAATGCTGTAAGTTCATGGCCTATCATGTGAGTTACCCAATCCTGCGGTACGCCCGCGCCAATTAACCCATTAAGTGCAAGAGTAGCACTCCATACTTGGTTTGCGCGTACATCATAGTTATCAGCTTCAGCCACAGCCGCCGGGCCAATTTCAATTAATGTCTGTAGAATACCTTCTGCCATACGATCCTGCAGTTTACCATCAACCGGGTAAGTAAGGTATTGCTCGGTAGTGTGAACAAATGCGTCAACTATTCCATTGGCAACCTGAATCTTTGGAAGCGTAAATGTAAGTGTCGGGTCAAGTATTGAAAATACCGGAAACGTTAGTTCGCTCATTACAGGAAATTTGCCATGCTCATAACTAATAACAGCGCCGTTATTCATCTCAGATCCTGTTGCGGGCAAAGTAAGCACAGTACCAAACGGAACAACTTTTCCAACAACATCAAAAGGAATTCTCATAAAACCATATTTAAGTAAATCCCGCGCATCACCGTTGTAGTTGGATGCAAGTGTTATAAATTTTGTCCCGTCTATAACTGATCCGCCGCCAACGGCAAGTATGAAATTAATTTTTTCTTTATTGACTACATCCACTGCTTTCATCAGCGTTTCATAACGCGGGTTCGGTTCAATGCCGCCAAACTCATGTATATTTCTTTTACCAAGGACGGTTTTAATTTTATCAATAAGGCCGCTCTTCTTAGCACTGCCTCCGCCGTAAGTAATTAAGACAATGGCATCAGCAGGAACATACTTGTTTATTTCATCAAGCCTGTCTTTACCAAAGATAATTCTTGTTGGATTATAAAAATCAAAATTGAACATGATACAACTCCTCTTTTAAAGTTATTCTTTCCTTAATATTAAACTGCCTTCCCCATATCGAAAGCCTGTTTCATTGCAGTGCTATTTTTTATATCACCTTTGTTCCATGCGCCTGTGCCGTAAATAATTCCTTTTTCCTTTGCATCATTAAGGCACAAAGTAAAACCGCGGAATTCTTCAATTGTCCGGCTTAAAGCAGTTTTATTATTATCCGCAGCAGTAATGAGGAAATAAAAATCCTTGTCAATAATTTCCGTGTAACGCGCACATGTTCTATCAATAAATGTTTTCATCTGACCGCACATTGTATAAAAATATACCGGTGTTGCCATAATAATCACATCGGCATCAATCATTTTATGCAGAAGTTCGGCCATGTCATCTTTTTGAGAGCAGCCGTTTTTTTTAGAAACACATGTTCCGCATCCAGTACAGTAATTTATATTTTTCTCTCTCAGTGAAATTTTTTCGGTCAGGTGTCCCGCTTCTAAAGATCCGCTTACGAACTGGTCGATCAGCAGATCGGAGTTGCCTCCTTTACGAGGACTGGATGATATGGCTAATATTTTTTTACGCATTTTATAAAATCACTTTTAATATTTTTTATTATTAAAACGAAATCAAGATTCGTCCAGGTCAAATTAACGATTGATTAATTTTGCACTGCTTTCCGGGTACCTGTCTCCCTGTGCTTTAATATTTAAAGATGCCTGCTCAATTTCATTTATTTCTTCGGAAGTTAATTCCACATCAACTGCCGCCATATTCTCTTTAAGTCTGTGTAATTTGGTTGTCCCGGGAATAGGTACAATCCATTGCTTTTGTGCCAGCAGCCATGCAAGAGCAACCTGTGCGGGTGTGGCATTTTTACGAGCTGCAACCTTGCCAAGTAAATCAACAAAAACTTTATTTGCTTTCCTGTTCTCAGTTGTAAAACGGGGAACAGAATTCCTGAAATCATCTTTATCGAATGTAGTCTTTTCATCTATAGCGCCTGTAAGAAAACCTCTGCCAAGCGGACTAAACGGAACGAATCCTATTCCAAGCTCTTCTAATGTTGATAAAACTTCTGCTTCAGGTTCTCTCCACCATAAAGAATATTCACTCTGAAGCGCAGTTACCGGCTGAACAGCATGAGCGCGGCGAATTATATTAACGCCTGCTTCAGAAAGTCCGAAGTGCTTAACCTTTCCCTGCTGAATCAAATCCTTAACGGCTCCTGCAACATCTTCAATGGGAACTTCGGGATCAACTCTGTGCTGATAAAACAGATCTATAACATCTGTCTTTAATCTTTTCAGAGAAGCCTCCGCTACTTGTTTAATATGTTCGGGACGGCTATCCAGGCCGGACCACTTTGTTTCGCCTTTGGGATCAAGACTAAAACCAAACTTTGTAGCAATAACAACACGGGTACGGAACGGGGCAAGTGCCTGGCCTACAAGTTCTTCATTTATAAATGGACCATAAACTTCAGCAGTATCAAAAAGTGTGACTCCTTTTTCAACGGCTGACCGGATAAGTGAAATCATTTCCTGCTTATCTGCTACACGACCATAACCAAAACTCATTCCCATACATCCAAGTCCTAGAGCCGAAACCTCAAGTCCGCTTTTTCCTAATATTCGCTTTTTCAATGAAATTCCTTATTTAGTTTAACTCGTGAAGCAAAAATAAAAAATAAATACAAAGAGATGTTATACAAAAGGCGGAAGGTTAGATACATTTTGAAGGTGACGAACTTTCTCAGCAATATTTTAAGACTGCTGTAGCAGTATTAAAATATGTCCGGTTTTTAAAATGTTTGCAGAGAGATAATTATTACCAGGTTGAGCGAACCCGCCTGTCCGTTAGGCAGGGCAGAATCCCGTTCGCGGGAATTTCCAGACACTAATTAGAACGAACTACCCTGCCCAAGACTGATTCTGCTCAACCTTCCTTTTACCTTTAAGCATTTGGCTTACCTGTAAGCCTCTGGCTTAAAAATTTGCTAAACATTTTCTCAGCCAAATTTATTAGCCTCAACCAAAGGTTGATAAATCCGGCTTAGGCTGATCCGCCTCTGGCAGAAATCCTGTTTCACTGTCAAACGGAATTTACATTTATCGTTTAGCTACTAAGAAATTTGTTCAGACAAAAAAGATGATGTTCATGAAATAAAAAACGACCCATTCCAATAATCAGTTTCCCGCTTGCAGCAGGCAAGCCCAGGGGGAAGGGAAAATTTAATTTAAAGCGGAGCTTATTATAAGTCTCCGCTTTTTTATTTATAAAGTACATGATGAAGATATTATTAAATAAAAAACAGAATATTTTTAAAGCGGGTTTTTGCCAAATGTTAATTGACACTAAATACGAAATGTTTTAACTTGCACTCAAGATTTTAGGGAACAAGTAATTGTTTGAGGGGAATACAATCCCGAATTTGAAGCTTCATAAAATGCCAAGGTTTGGCAGAATTATCTTAAAGAGTAATTTCTTTTTAATCTACTGTAACATTTTTCTAATTCCGATAGATAAGTTTATGGAAAGGAAAAACTTAATTGGATTAAATAGATGTTAAACGAGAAGAGACAAAGTTTAATACAATTGAGAGAAAAGCAATTAGTATTAAATTCGGATCCGAAAAAATTATATAAACAACCTAAATTACTAGATAGAGTAAAGGGTGTACTTAGAGTAAATCATTATAGTCCAAGGACTGAAGAAAGTTATATCGGTTGGATAAAGAGGTTCATTTTATTCAACAATAAAACTCATCCCGAGAAATTAGGTGCAGAGGAAATAAAAGATTACTTGAATTATCTAGTTCTAAATAGGCATGTATCAGCAGCCACACAAAATCAAGCTTTACAGGGAATTTTATTTTTATATAAAAATATTTTGAATAAGGATATTGGCTGGATTGAAAACATTAAAAATGCAGCAAGAATAAGACACCTTCCCGTTGTATTTTCCAAAAGAGAAGTTATAAAGATTTTTGAAAACCTGAAAGGTGTACCAAAAATATTAGTTTCATTATTATACGGTGGTGGATTAAGACTTTCTGAAGCATTGAAACTGCGAATAAAGGATATTGATTTTGATTATAAGCAGGTTATTGTACGTGATGGCAAGGGTGAAAAGGATAGAGTTACTGTTTTACCACAATCGGTAATTCCAGAATTAAAAACGCATTTAAATGAAGTTTTTATTGTACATAAAAATGATTTAAAAAAAGGGAAAGGGGAAACAATATTACCGTATGCATTAAAAAGGAAATACCCAAATGCCGGGAAAGAATTTGGCTGGCAATATGCTTTTCCTTCAGATATGTTTGTGAAAGATAAAGAGACAGGAATTTTGTTTAGGCATCATATACATGAAAGCACTATACAAAGAGCCGTAAAAGAAGCAATAAGGAAAGCGGGTGTAAACAAACCGGGTAGTCCACATACATTCCGTCATTCATTCGCAACACATCTGTTAGAAAACGGATATGATATAAGAACAATACAAGAGTTATTAGGACATAAGTCAATAAAAACTACGATGATTTATACGCATGTTCTGAACAGAGGATTAGGAGTAAAGAGTCCCTTAGACTGAAATACTAAGGATGATATTTATGCAGTACACAGTTTTAAAATATATTGATTACAGTGAATTATCAAATAAAATGGAACGTAGTTATGCAGTGACGAGCATATATACATTCCACGCAACAATATCGTTGCAGCATAAGTAATAGTTATGTGTAATAATGAATACTCAAGTAGAAATATTAATTGAAAAGTGTTGGGAAAAATATAGGGTAGCTCTTAAAACTGAGCATTGTGATAAAGAAGCATTTATTGCATCTATATATTCTAATTTCGATTCCATACCACTAAAGAGCATTACCTTATTTAATCCTTGGTTACAGCTTTATGAAGAATATATTTTTACTTTTCATTTACTGAAAGAATTTATTTCCTCTTATTGGAATAATACCAAATCGAATGACAGATTTTTATTAGGTCCACAATTATTATCAAACAAAGTATGCATTGATCTTTGCGCCATTAGAAATTTAGTTGTCACTGGATTCATTGATTCATCAAAAATATTGTTTCGAGTTGTTATTGAATCGCTATGTTTAATATTAGCAATGTTAGACGACAAAAACCTTGCTTATGAAAATGAAAAGACTCTAGACAAAGAAGATGAAGCAAAGAATTTTTGGTATAAATATATGTCTAGAGGAAAGCTAAATAAAAGACTGAATCCAATTATTACAATTTTGTCTACTAATGCTGAATATTTTAAAAAGCATAAAGAATTTCTCACGAAACTAGAAAGTTATTTGTCTAATTATGTGCACTCATCA
>CAZIDB010000236.1:0-7169 GCA_964537965.1 uncultured Melioribacter sp.
AAAGGAATAATCTGATACAACCAGTGCTCTAACATGAATCGCTTCAGATTCAAAATTTTTGTACAATCCATTTTCCCTTTCATCGTTTGGAATACCATAGTTTCCAATAAGAGGATAGGTACAGACAAGTATTTGACCGCGGTATGAAGGATCCGTCATTGTTTCGGGATATCCGACCATACCTGTATTAAAGACGACTTCACCATTTGTGTTTTTAACGTTACCAAATGAATAGCCGGGGAACTCAGTTCCGTCGCTTAAAAGTAGTTTTACATTTTTTGTTTCTTTATTCATATGTTTCAAAGTTTATTCGGGCAAAAAAAAAGCCACTTAGAAGTGGCTATTAATAAAATAAAAATTCCCTGCTTGCATTTGGGGCAAGCTCAAATATCAAAATAACTTTTATTTTCGATTTCTTTTTTATGATTGTATTTTCTGTGTTAAAATTTCTTGTGTAAAAATAAAGAAAACTGTTTTAGTTAACAATGTTTTGCTAAACGCATTTTGTATAAAATTTCGCAAAGCAGATTAAAACTTAAAATTATTTTAATATTCATAAAACTCTGGTTGGGTTTTACATTTTTAACTTCTTCATTTTACTCTGGAGAGTTGTTGGTTTAATTTTAAGTAATGCTGCCGCTCCATCGCTTCCGTAAATTTTTCCGTTTGTTAAGGAAATTGCTTTCTGGATTATCTTTTTTGTTTCTTCTTCAAATGTTTTAAGAGATTCTTCTTTACAATCAGTTTTTGCTTTTTGCTTGCTTTCAAAAATCAGGTGAGCCGGCTTTATCAATCCGTCTTTGCTTAGAATAACAGCTCTTTCAAGTGTGTTTTGAAGCTCGCGTACATTACCATGCCAGTAATTTTCTCTAAGAATTTTTACGGCTTCAGGAGAAAGAGTTATTTTTTTATCGCTGAATTTTTGAGCAAGTCTTCCAAGAAAATAATCTGCTAATAAATAAATATCATCTTTACGTTGACGCAAAGGAGGAAGGTTTATTGGAAATACGTTTAGCCTGTAGAACAAATCTTCGCGGAATTTCCCTTCTTTAACTTTTTCTTCAATATCAATATTAGTGGCGCAGATAATTCTAACGTTGGAATGAATTGTCTTTTCGCTGCCAAGCCGTTCAAAAGTTCCTTCCTGTATTGCCCGCAGCAGTTTTGGCTGAATATCCATGGGCAAATCGCCAATCTCATCAAGAAAAAGAATTCCTTCATCGGCAAGTTCAAATCTTCCTCTTCGTGCAGAAACCGCTCCGGTAAAGGCTCCTTTTTCGTGTCCAAACAATTCACTTTCCGCAAGATTATAATTAAGCGCAGAGCAGTTCAAAGTAATAAACGGTTTAGTTGCTATTCTGGATAAAGCATGAATTGCTTTTGCAACCTGTTCTTTTCCGGTTCCTGTTTCACCAAGTATCATAACATGTGAATCTGTTGGCGCTACAAGTTTTATTTTTTCAATTATCTGCATCCATGCAGAAGAACTTCCTATCAGCCCATCAACAACGGAAGAAATATTTCCAATTAAAGAAGTTCGTTCGTAAATCAAAGTTTCTTTTTCTACCAATAAAGAATCTGTTGCCATTGCCTGTGCTAATGCAAGTGCAATCAACTTTGAAAGTGAATTTGCTATAACTACTTTTTGCGGAGTGAACAAATCGCAGTGACTATGATCCAAAGTCATAAGCCCAAGAACATCATTATCAACATGCAACGGAACAAGCATACAAGAATGCCCGGATGGAAGATCAATTACATCTTCGTAAGTATCGTGGTGATTAACATCGTGGGTTTCTTCTACCAACTTAACCTGTCCGTTTGCAAGAACATTTGCAATATCCGGATGATTCTTTAGCGGGATTTCAAATTCTTTCAGCTTATCGTTAACAAGCGGGCCCTGAGCATAACGAACGCGTAAATTATCATTTGCTTCTTTACTTAATATTACTGCCAGTTCAAAAGGAATTATTTCACTTATTGTATTAAGAACAATCTCCATTGTCTTTTGCGGAGAAAGGTAGGGCAACTGACTGTAAGCTAAAATGTTTGTTTCCATTTAATACCGAAATATCGTTAATGACGAAATTTAGTCGTCAAGATAACGAAATATCGTTTGATGGTAAAGCGAGTAATTAAAATTTCTGTTATAAATATGAATTAAAAGCGGTTTTAGCTTTGGCATTCCGGTTGTTATAAAAGGATAAAACAAAAAATTAAAGGAGAAACAAAATGAAATCATTAAATAGAAAAATTCAGGAAGAAAATGTAGTGTTGTTAAAAGAAGTATTGGCGGATCAGTTTTTACTTTACACAAAATCAAGAAACTATCACTGGAATGTAACCGGTCAGAATTTTTTTGGACTGCATTCAACATTCGAAAAAATTTACGACGAACTTGCAGAGGATATTGATGTTATTGCAGAAAGAATTCGCGTCCTGGGTTCAAAGGCCCCTGGTACATTAAAAGAATTCTTAAGTTTATCTTCAATAAAAGAAGAAGAAGGCAGCTATCCTCTTTCAAATGTAATGGTTCAGAACCTTGTTAAGGATATTGAGGTTGTTAACCAAAAACTGGCCAACGCAGCAAGGAAATTCCAGGATTCAAATGATGAAGTAACTGCAGGTTTACTTTACTCAATGGTTGAAAAATATGAAAAGACAAACTGGATGCTCAAATCATTAGCTGAATAAATAGAATAAATCATTAACCAAATTTGGAGAATTAAAATGGAAAACGTTCAGAATCAATTACCACGAATTGGCGAACCGGCACCGGAATTTAAAGCCGTAACTACTCAGGGCGAAATTAACTTTCCTGTAGATTACAAAGGGAACTGGGTAATATTATTTAGTCACCCGGCAGATTTTACCCCGGTATGCACAAGTGAATTTATGACCTTTGCAAGCCAGGAAGAAAAATTTGCAAAAGCGAATTGCAAACTTGTTGGGCTATCGGTAGATGGTTTGTACAGCCATATAGCTTGGCTAAGAACAATAAAGGAGAAAATTGAATATAAAGGGATGAAAAACGTAGAAGTAAAATTTCCGTTGATTGAAGACATAACAATGGAAGTTGCAAAGAAGTATGGAATGATACAGCCGGGTGAGAGCAATACTAAGGCAGTACGTGCAGTGTTCTTTATAGACCCCAATGGAATTATTAGAGCAATGATTTATTATCCGCTTAGCCTTGGAAGAAACTTTGACGAATTGTACAGGGTGCTAATTGCACTTCAGGCGGCAGACAAATTTTCTGTTGCAATGCCGGCAGACTGGCAACCGGGTGATGACGTAATAGTTCCTACGGCGGGTTCGTGCGGAACTGCTAAAGAGAGAATGGAAGGCAAAGAAGATATGAAATGTTATGATTGGTTTTTCTGTACCAAGGAATTAAGCAAAGAAAAAGTATTAAATGCCATAATAAAAAAATAACTACTCAACTTAAAACAACCGGGTGTTGTTGTATAATAACATCCGGTTTTATCTAACCGCTTCGCCTTCTGATATGCTGCCTTATCATCTCAGTTTTTAATGCATAGGAAACTTTCGGCTTCAAAAAAATCTTAGTTGATTTTAACGGTAAATTCTGCATAATTGCAGTTGGCAAAATAATAAAACACCGACAAAGGTGTTTTAAACAAGCTTCGGTAATTTTTCCTTCGTTTGAATTTTATTTTGAGATTAAAAAGTCAGGAAAAATCTATGAAAGGAAACTTGAACTAAAAGCAGAAATACAGAAAAACCGAGAAGTGCTTATGACTGAGGGTCCTGGACAATGGGATCAGTTCAGAACATTTCCCGGCAGTTGCGTTAAATTTGGTAAGAGAATCGGCTATAAACAGGAATACAAACAGAAGGTATTAGATAATGACGGTAATTATGATGTTATAGTTTATGCCACCGAACAGAATAAAGAAAAATGGTTTCCCATTGTTAATTTAACCTTTTCAGTAAAAAATGGTAAAGAAGCCATTAACGAAAAACTCTCCGGTGAAAGCGCAAATCCATTGCACAGGTTTATTACATCAAGCTCTCATTACCAGGAGAATGCTGTAAAAAATACAGTACCCAATCACGGTGAACTATAGAAATACTTTTCAGCATAAAACAAGCGTTAGTTTTAAATTGAATGGCGGAGAAAATATTATCCGCCATTTGATTATCTTAGCATACCTTAAAATTTTTATTAATAGTAAATAAGGGATGTTATGAAAAAATTCTTTGCTGTCATTTTATTTTCATTTTTTATTTTAGTTTTTTATTCCTGTAAATCGGAGACGACCGAACCGCAGCAAGCAGCCCAGCACGAGATTGAGTATAAAACAACAGGTACGGTTAATAATATTTCGGAAATAAGATATCTTAATTATAACGGGGATACACTTACAGCCAATAACCAGGGAGCAAGCTGGAATTATAAATGGACACAGAAAGGTAAAGCCGGAGACAAGACTTATTTGAAGGTTACTTTAACAAATCAAACCGGTTATGTCGTTTTAACTATTCTTTCAGACAGCAATGAACTAACAAGGGATACTTTAAGAGCATACCCTACTGGTGTTGCAAATCTTTCTCGTGGAATAACAATTCCTTAAATAAAATTATTTTGAATGAATTGGCGGCGTACCTTTTATGTAATGAACAAGCTGTTCGATCACAAACTCTTTTTCATCAATAAGCGCTTTTACAACATCACCAATTGATATAATACCGATCAGCTTGTCGTTCTCCATAACCGGCAAATGACGCACTCTCTTGTTGGTCATAAGCGCCATACACTCTTCAACGGTTCGCTCTGCCGTTACATAAATTACATCTTCAGACATAATTTCTTCAACGGTCATCTCCTTTGATGATTTGCCGTGAAGGATTACTTTCCTTGCGTAATCTCTTTCGGAAAGAATGCCTTTTATCTTGCCATCCTCCATAACTATAAGCGCTCCAATATCTTTTTGCGCCATCAGCTCCAGAGCATTATAGACTCTTACGGAAGAGTTTATCGAATAGATGTTATTATCTTTGCCGGATAAAATTTCTCGTATGTTTTTCATTTTTTTTCCTGGGTTGTTTTGCCTGGTTTTATATTAACTTAAAACCAGGGCATAAAGTTCAGGAATGCATTAAACCGGATCAATATGGACGAATACTTTTTGTACTTCCGGAATCTCTTCTATAGCAAACTGAACTTTTTTACCAATGTCATGTGAATCTTTTGTGTTTGTTCTCTGGTCAACTTCAATATGAATTTCAATGTGAAATTTATTACCGACGTAATGGGAGCGAAGATCATTCATTCCTTTAACGCCTTCAACTTTTAACGCACGGTTAACAATTTCAAATACTAATTCCTGATCCGCTGCCTTTCCCATTAAGTAATCAATGTTTTCTTTTGCAATTTCATAACCGGAACGGAAAATAAAAAACGAAACGAGCAAACCGCCAATGCCATCAACTAAAGGATAACCAAGCTGCACACCAATTATTCCGAACAACGCAAACGATGATGCGAGCACATCGTTTATACTGTCTACCGCCTGTGCGCGTATAGCGGGACTGTTGTATTTCTTCCCGATAATAGTTTGGTAGCGGTTCATAATTATTTTTGTAGTGATAGTTATACCAAGGACAAGGTAAACATATAAATTTAGAGAAACTTCCGGCGGGGAGATTATTCTTTTAATTGATTCCTGGATAATGTTTAATCCGAGCAAGCCTGCAAGAATAGCAACAATAAAAGTTGCAATAGGCTGCGCAGCCGAATGACCAAACTGGTGTTTTTCATCCGGCTTTTGCGAAGATACTTTTATACTGAAACGAATTGCAATTGAAGAAATTATATCCGTAAAGGAATTAATTGCTTCTGAGATAATTGCGATTGAGTTTGATATTAATCCCACTATCAGCTTAATAACAAACAAAAGGATGTTTAATCCAAGCGCTATATTAGTTGCTCTTTTTTCCGGCATCGTACAAATAATTAATTGTTTAAGACCATCCTTAATCCATCATCAATTAACCATCTTCCATAATTAAGATTTTTCTTCCCACACCTGTATAAGCGTAACAATATTTTTTACTGCCATTTCCATGTCCTGTATTGCAATCCATTCAAGCTGGGAATGAAAGCTATGTTCGCCGGCAAAGATATTGGGCGTAGGCAAACCCATATAAGATAAACGCGAACCATCCGTACCGCCGCGTATTGGCGATTGAATTGGTTCAATGTCTAAGCGGTGCATTGCTTCAACGGCATAATCAACTACCTGAGGATGATTCTGTAAAACGTATTTCATGTTTCTGTATTGTTCTTTAACATCAAATTCTACTTTAGCGCCGGGGAATTGGGCAACTGCTTTATCCGCAAGGTCACGCAGAAAGTCTTCATATTCTTTAAGTTTTTCAGTTTCAAAATCTCTTATTATAAATTTTACAGTGGTTACTTCCTCGTTTCCGTTTACGTTTGTACAGTGAACAAAGCCTTCCCGTTTTTCAGTAACCTCTGGCGCTAATTTATCCTTTGGCAAACTATCTAAAAACCGTGCGGCAATTTTCATGGAATTAATCATCTTTCCTTTTGCATAACCGGGATGAATATTTTTGCCGATAAATTTTACTACAACACCATCGGCACTGAAAGTTTCAGATTCAATTTCCCCTCTTGCTGATCCGTCGACCGTGTAAGCGTATTTTGCGCCAAACTTTTCAACATTAAACTTTTCTGTTCCTCTTCCAACTTCTTCATCGGGAGTAAAGCAAACTTTAATTGTTCCGTGTTTTACTTCGGGATGAGTGATTAAATAATTCATTGCATCAACAATCTCTGCAACGCCTGCTTTGTTATCTGCACCAAGCAAGGTTGTTCCGTCTGTTGTTATAATATCAAAACCAATCATATTCTTTAATAAAGGATTCTTCTCTACTTCAATTACCTGCGAAGGATCTTTCGGCAGTACAATATCCCCTCCCTGGTAATTGTTATGTATTACCGGGTTAACATTTAAACCTGTAACGGCAGGAGATGTATCAATATGCGCAATAAATCCTATAACAGGAACATTCTTTGCAGAGTTTGAATGCAGTGTTGCAATAACATAACCATGTTCATCAAGATGAGCGTCTTTAAGTCCAATCTCTAGTAATTCTTTAACTAAATCTTTAGACAGAAC
>CAZIDB010000237.1:0-7096 GCA_964537965.1 uncultured Melioribacter sp.
TTATAAGAACTCATGAATGTCCAGGGATTGGATAGTTTGTTGGCAATTTCAAATACTCTTAAATACATTTCCCTTAATGCTCTTTCTGAAATTACCACGTTAACGGCATTCCTGTTTGTCTCCTGGTTATTTGCTGCAAAGTGTTTTAGCGAAACACCAACACCATTTGACTGAATTCCGTTAACCATTGCGGCTGTAATATGGCCTGCAATTACCGGGTCTTCAGAATAGTACTCAAAGTTTCTGCCACACAATGGATTACGATGTATATTCAACGCTGGCATTAAAATAATATCAACGCCATACTCAAGAACTTCATTACCAATTGCATTACCAACCTGCCTTACAAGTGCAGTATCCCATGTTGATGCAAGCAATGTTGATATTGGAAAAGCCGTAGCATAATAAGTTTTACTGCTATCCCCATTCCGAACTGGAATAATTCTCAGCCCTGCTGGACCGTCAGCTAAAACAGTATTCGGAATATTTAATCTTGGAATTGCAAAGGTAGTTCCCGCTGCACCGGGCACTTTATCCAAAGTTTGTCCAACTGCAGGAGTGTTATTCTCCGGTAGACCGGGAAATTTCATTCCGAGTCCAACTACCATTTTGACTTTTTCTTCAAGCGTCATCTCTTTAACAATTTCTTTAACATCCGGGCTAAGATTTTGTGCAGCCAGAAAGAAAGGCAGTATAAGCACAGCTAAGATTGAGCAGAAATATTTTTTCATGAAACCACCTGGTTAAGTTTAGAATTTTATTTATTCAATTCACGGGAAATTATGTTCAACGTTTCATACAAGGATTTCATTTCTTTCATGCTAAACATTGAAAGCATTTTTTGTCGTACCGGAATTAATTCTTCATCAAGCTTTTTATATAACTGTTTCCCCTTTTTCGTTAGAGAGACTACCCAGGCACGTCCATCATTCGGATGGTCAACACGTTTAACTAATTCTCTCTTTTCTAACAGTAGCAACATTGCTCTTATTGTATTTGGATCTGAGGTTGCATGTCTTACTAATTCCTGTTGAGTTATATCTTGGTGTTCATTTAAAATGGACAAACAAACGAACTGATCCGCAGTTATGCCGTATTTAAGAATATAAACATTAGTTTGCCTGTGCATTGTAAGATATGCTTCCCTTAAAGCCATTGAGATGTTTGGAGTTTTCATTTTTAAGTTAAAGTTTTATTACGTATACGTAATAATAAAGAACACTCTTTTATAAATCAAGCTTGTTATTTGAATCATTCAGGTCGGGTTGTTTCCATTTAACCTTAACAGAAATTGTTTTCCATATAACAATTCTGTTTCCAAAAGGATCAATCTTAATTATCTTTAGGACGGAAATATTAATTATTAAAACTTACTGATGCGTTTTAAATTATCCCCTAAGGGCAAAAAGTATACAGAAGCGCTTATTCTTGTTTGCACAGCAATAGCCACGTATTTTTTCTGGGATTCATTTTTTCTTTATCCCATAAAATTGTTTGTGGTTTTGCTGCACGAATCGACACACGCAATTGCTGCATTTGTCTCCGGTGGCAGCGTTAAGGGAATAGAGATTAATTATGCTGTTGGCGGATCTTGCATTGTAAAAGGCGGTAATCAGTTTGCAATTGCAATAAGCGGTTATCTGGGTAGCCTTCTCTGGGGTGGATTATTATTTATTTCCGCCAAGAAATTCAAATTCAGCAAATATTATTGCTGGTTTCTTTCTGCCGGAATGTTATTCCTGATAATTTTTCTAATCAAAGATTTATTTGGAATCTTCTTCACTCTGGGATTTGCAATTATATTAGCGCTTTCACCGTTGGTATTCCCTTTCATTGTTCATTCCTACCTGCTTAAAATTCTTGGTATGATTAGCTGCTTATATACCATCATTGATATTAAAGAAGATCTGGTTACTACGGAATATCACATTTCGGATGCACAGATACTTTCACAGGCAACTTCTGTTCCTGCTGTGGCATGGGGAATTATAATAATGACAGTTGCAATAATAATTTTTTATTACCTGCTTAAATTCAACTTTAAGAACAGAGAAACTAAGTAAGGTTTGTTTTCGGATCCTTTACTTTTGTAAGAATTATCAAACCAAGTACAAAGAATACTATCATTGAAAGGATTGCATACCTTTGATTATTTGTAACATAACTAACCAAGCCAAAAACCAAAGGACCAATAACTGCAGAACTTTTACCGAAGAAAGAATAAAAACCAAAGAACTCTGTTTTCTTTTCCTCCGGTGTAAGCATAGACATCAGGCTTCTGCTTGTTGACTGTGTTGCCCCCATTACACTTCCGGCTAAAAATCCTACTATATAAAAACCGATTTTATCTTTAACAAAAAAGGCAAGCACTATCGTTATAATCCATAGTAACAAAGAAATTACAATAGATTTTTTTTGCCCGTATGAATCTGAAACAATTCCAAATAAAATTGCTCCTGCTATTGCTGTTGATTGAACAGTAAGGAAGAAGATTAGTACTTCAGTATCGGACATACCGATTGTTGAACTTGCAAAATTACCGGCGAAGAAAATAACCGTGTTCACTCCTTCAATGTAGAAGAAAAAAGCAAGCAGGAAGTAGGCAAGATTTTTATAATTCCTTAAGTGGGTAATTGTATTAACAACTCTTGAAACTCCAATCTTAATAAACGATACATCGTTTTCAACTTTTTTCCTGTTATCCTTTAGAAAAAGAAAAATCGGTAATGCAAATATTAAAAAGAAAAGTGCCGCAATGGGAAAAGTTGTTTTCACCATTTCTTTCTGTACGAATGGGAAAGCAATTGCAAGGCTTGCAAACGAACCCACATAACCCATTGCAAAGCCGTACCCGCTTACTCTTCCAAAGTTTTTAGGCTCTGTAATTTCCGGTAGATATGAATCATAGAAAACCAAAGCCGCTTCAAATCCAATATTGGCAAGAATAAAAATAGCCATCGCGAAAAGTATTTGACCTGCAGCAGGAAAAAACAGGCAGGCGGTTGATACGATACACAGCAAAGAAAAAAACAACAGGAAACGTTTCTTGCCTGCAGAATAATCCGCAATAGCGCCAAGTACTGGTGAAATGATTGCAGTAATAACCATTGCAATACTTGTAGCAAGGCTCCAGTAGAAATCACCAATTGCAAGACCTTGTGCAATCGTCTTCTTAAAATAGACGGCAAATATTGCAGTAACAATAACTATTGAAAAAGAAGTGTTGGCAAAGTCGTAGAGAGTCCATACAAATATTTTGGTTTTGTTTTTCACTCATCATTACCGGAAGATTTTTTCAGGCTCTGGTCTACTAACCCGCGCCCAATTTTATTAAGCTTTCCGGCTTTTTTAAGCTGCATAAGAACAGTATCTAAAATTCCATTAATAAATTTTCCGCTGTTTGAAGTGCTGTAATTTTTAGAAATTTCAATCACTTCATTAATAGAAACTTTTGGAGGAATATCCGGGAAGTAATAAATTTCCGCAAGACCCATTCGTAAAAGTAATTTGTCGATCAATGCAATCCTGCTCATTTCCCAGTTATTAACGCAATCTCTTATTTTCTTATCAAGTTCTTTCCTGTTGGCAATTGAAAGGTCAATAAGGTTTCTGCAAAAGTCCCGGTTAACTTTATCATCAACATCAGTAAGAATTCCGTTAATAATATTTTCAAGTCCTTCACCATTCATCTCAAATGCGTAAAGCACCTGAAGAACTTTTTCCCTTAATTCTCTTCTATTAGTTTTTTTTTCCATTGTTACAAACAAAAATAAATTGATAAAAAAAATAAGGAAGTAAAGTGATTACTTTTTTTTACTTCCCACCTGCATAAAATAATTTTAATCTCAGCGCTTAAAGGAAGAAATATTCCCGGAATAAATTTTCCGTATGTTGCATATTCGTCTCACTCTTTCCTCAGCAATTTTATTTGAAGCAAAGTGAGTAGGGATATTTTCCTTTTCAGAAGTTTCAATAATTTTTTTCAACACATCATAAATTCCTTCCGCCTGTTTCATTGCTCTATCCTGGCGGTAACCTTCAAGTTCGTTGGCAACATTTATCAAACCGCCGGCATTAATCACGTAATCTGGGGCATAAAGTATTCCCCTTTCCATTAAAGTATGCCCGTGCTTTTCTTCATCTTCAAGTTGATTATTTGCACCACCAGCAACCACCTGGCATTTAAGCCTTGGAATTGTGTTATCATTAAGAACACCACCCATAGCGCACGGAGCAAAAATATCTACATTCACATCATAAATCTCATCAGGTTTTACAACGAAAGCTTTTATTGTACTGAGCAGGCGTTTAATTTTTTCTTCTTTAATATCGGTAACATATATTTCAGCGCCTTCATTATAAAGATGTTCGCAAAGATATCTTGCAACATGACCTGCGCCCTGAACAGCAACTTTTCTTCCGCGCAGGGATTCTGTTCCCCATTTCTTATGAGCACAGGCTTTCATTCCAACGTAAACACCGTAGGATGTAACAGGTGTAGGATCACCTGAACCTCCAAGCGCTTTAGAAATACCGGTTACATATTTTGTTTCCATCCTTACAAATTCCATGTCCTTCATATCGGTGCCAAGATCTTCGGCGGTAATATATCTTCCTGCAAGCCCATCAATAAATTTTCCAAATGTTCTAAAGAGCAATTCATTTTTCTGCGTGGCAGAATCACCTATGATTACCGCTTTACCACCGCCAAGGTTCAACCCGGCAACGGCGGCCTTATAAGTCATTCCTCTTGATAATCTTAATACGTCTTTAAGAGCGTCGGCTGAACTTGCATAATTCCACATCCTTGTTCCGCCAAGTGCGGGACCAAGTGTGGTATCATGAATTGCAATAATAGCTTTAAGTCCAACTTCCTTATTTGAACAGTAAATAACCTGTTCATGATCGAATTTTTCCATCATTTCAAAGTCGATCATATCTTCCTCCATTTTTATTGACAATTAGATTGCGTATAGCCAGAACAATAAGAGCGCTATTGAATCCCGGAACCGGTAGAAATAGGATTTTTCCCAGCTAAGTTTTATATCAGCGGCTACACCCTTTGCTCGGATGTTATAAAACTTACAGATTTCTAATGCTCTCTTTAAATGAAATTGATCCGACACAATAATAATACTTTTTAAGTTCTTTTTTAAAACTAAATTTTGTTTAATAAATTCTATTTGATCTGCAGTAGACGAAGTTTTTTCTTCTATCCAGATATCATATTTCCTTACACCGGAACGCATAAGAACATTTTTTGCTACCCTGGCTTCGGTAAATTCACCGGGAGCATTGCCGCCGGTAACCTGAACTTTATTTACAAATCCTGATTTGTACAATGATGCGGCTTTATCAATGCGGGATTCAAATATCGGACTTGGTTTATTGCCCGACCACACAGCAGCGCCAAGAACCACCGCCACTTCGTGTTTGGAAAGATTCTTATCGGAAAAATCCTCTCTTCTGAAATAATTGCTGCTGTATGTTAAAGCAAATAATATTATTCCGAGAATAAGTACAACAGAAAAAATAATTGCATAAAGATAAAACAATCGTTGCAAGTCAAAAAATGTTTGCCAGATGATTACTGTAAAAAAGATTGTTAATACTCCGTGAATAATAAAAACAGCAGCTACAAAAACTTTTTCAAAGGGATAACCCCAAAGGTAATCTAACGGAAATTTTATTCCGTAAAGGTTGTAATAAATGTAGAGCAGCAGGAATAAATTCATGAAAATAATTGTGAGTATCAGAATAGCCGTTCTTGTCGTAGTTAAAGATTTCTTTTTATATAAGAGAAGCGCTATTCCAACGACGGGTATAAAGTACCACAGGAAATCCAGTACATTGCCGATGCGGAGAAATTTAAATTCAATAAGAGAAATATTCTTAAGGTAGTATTTATGCAGGTAAATAAAGACCAGGTCAAATAAAAGAATGACAATAAAAGCAACAAGTATATTCTGCTTTCTTACGCCTGGTTTGTTTGCTTTGCGTCTTGTAATCATTTACTTGAAAAGGTTTGGATTAAGTGTAACATTAACCGAATTAAGTTCTTTATTGAATTCTACTGTAGAATCAACTTCAAAAATCCGCCTTATATTTTCTGCTGTTAAAGTCTTTTCGGTTGAATCGTCTTTAAAGATTCTTCCGTTCTTCAGAAGAATTATCCTGTTGCTGTAATAACCGGCTAAATTTAAATCATGGGAAACAGAAATAACCATCAGGTTATAATTCATGTTTAATTCTTTTATCAGGTTAAAAATAGAAATCTGGTGTTTAATATCTAAATGAGCATTCGGCTCATCAAGTAAAATAATTTCCGGCTGCTGGGCAATTGCCCGTGCAATATATGCAAGCTGAGCTTCGCCTCCGGATATTTCATTTATATTCTTATCCTTTAAATGAAAGATGTCCACTGTCTTCAAAGCTTCTTCAACAATTTTCCTGTCATCATCAGATTCGTAACCATAAAAATTAAGATACGGAGTTCTTCCCATCATAACAATTTCATAAACCGAGTAGGAAAATACTGACAGAGTTGCCTGCGGAACGAAAGCAATTTTCCTTGCTAAATCCCGACGGGTAATTTGCCTATAAGATTTATTGTTAAAAAACAGTTCGCCCTGGTTTGGTTTTAGCGAGGCAGCTATAATTTTTAATAAAGTAGATTTGCCCGTACCGTTTGGACCAAGTACAGAAACAAACTCACCTTTCTCAAAATCCAGATTTATATCGGAAATGTTAAATTCAGGTTTGCCGGTTCTGAAATTCAAATAACTAAAATGAACATTTTTCAACGAAAGCAGAGACATATTTACCTTTTTTGCCTTGCCAAAAATTAGGAAAAAAATGATAAGGCTTCAAGGATTGTTAGTTTAAAGTATTATCTATTTTTTAATGAACTTAACAAAACCACAATAATATCATCCGCATTCTCATCCCGAGCGAAGCCGAGGGATCCCGAGCAGATTTATCATCCTTAGCCAGATTTATCAGCCTTAGGCTGAGCCTAATAAATTAGGCTGAGTCGAGGTTTATCCCGAGCGTAGTCGAGGTTTATCCCGAGCGAAGTCGAGGTTTATCCCGAGCG
>CAZIDB010000238.1:0-2282 GCA_964537965.1 uncultured Melioribacter sp.
GATACATCGTTTATTATTGTGTAACCAAAAACATATTTAAGCGCTTCTTCTTTAGAAACATTTTTTGCTGTCTTTCCAATAACAACCGCAAGTTCAACTTCATAGTCAACTCTGTTTGTAACCGAAGTTGAAAAAAGTATATTATCATAAGGACCTGTAATTGAAGAATTGAATTTTGTAAACACCAAAGGATGTTTCGGTAATTCCATTTTTGATTCGGAAGCATGATCAATATAGTTTAATCCGATTGCTACAATTTTGCCGGGCATTCGTAAGGGAGCATCAAGCTCTTCATTTTTAAATGGAATGAATTCTTTATGTGCGGAAAGTTTTGTCTTTAATTCAACTAAAGAATTTTCTTCGTCGGCAGTAAACTCTTCAAGTGATTTATTTATTCCAAGACTTTCTAACAGTACATAGCCGTTATCAATAATTACTGCGGCGCCTTTATTCTTAATAACTCCAAGCTTCATTTATGATTCCTTATAAAATTTAAATTTACTTTTGCGAATACTTTGTTGTGCCCGTTATCTTTAATTTCGATTCCATCTTTTACTTCAGTAATTGATTTTACTTTTCCAAAGCCGGAAGGA
Source organism: uncultured Melioribacter sp. (assembly GCA_964537965.1). Lineage (GTDB taxonomy): Bacteria > Bacteroidota > Ignavibacteria > Ignavibacteriales > SURF-24 > SURF-24. The sequence continues at coordinate 594 of CAZIDB010000238.1, forward strand.
ATTTTTACAGCGCCGAACAAATATGGAATTTCAAGAACTTTATCCGGAGCTAATTCAATATAAGTTTTAAAACCCTGTTCGTTCAAATAATTCTTTTCAGTTGAAGCTTTATGCCCAAGGTGAAAGAAACTTGCTGTTTCTTCAATACCAATTACATTTTTATGTCGTGATGAGAAAGGAGAATAATATCTTCCGCCATTGCTAAGCCAAATTACAGTATTGGGCAAAACATTTCTGTCCTTAATTGCAAACCATAACCAGCCTTTTGATGGACAACTTACTGCAGACCAGCCGAATGGAATATCTTTTTTAGATATCACCATATAAAGGTCCTCGTGATTCTTATCGAAAGGATAAATTGAAACATCAGCTATTTTATTATCTGATAATTGAACATTAGCAAGATTAGAAAACTGCTGCGGATATTTAAGCACTGATCTTCCTTTAGATGAATCAGGTTCAACTATAAAAGGAGGAGTGCCGGCAAATTCAAAATCTGAAAAGCTTATGAAGCAGCTATCCGGTATCTTCAGCATTGCATGATGACCAACAGGAATTTTTTCCTTGCCCCCTTTAAAAATATGTTTCTGATATACTACAGATTCATTTTCGTTAATGCTTATTTCCTTAATCAGTTCAGCCCCGGAAATTTTTTTTGAGAGTTTTAATTTCAGGGATGATTTGGTTACTTCAATCTCATTCCATTTATCGTTGGCAGAAGTACCATGATCTCTGGATTCCTCTTTAAATATATCGCTTGCACCAAACGGAGCGCAGAAGAAATCACCTCTGAGATATTTAAGGATAGGTGGAATTGACGGATCAAGATCTTCATTTGTCCACGGTGCTATGTGCATCGGTTCAATTATTTCTTTCTCAAAGAAAAAACGAACCGGAAAAAGATGTCCGCATTCTTCAAGAACCCCAACTTCAACACTTTGGTTTTTAATGAGTAATGTTTTCATGTTCTATAAAAATTATTGTTTTCTTTTTGTAGTATTCCATCTTCAATTAACTCGTTAAGCTGCACCTGAAGCATTGCATAACCTCTGAACTCAAGAGCTTTGTTCATTCGTCTGCAAACATCTTTCCAGATTTCGTGGAATTCATTTCCTTTAACCTCCTGTATTACTGTTTTCTCAAATTCCTTAAGAAACATATCAGTATTGGTAATTGCTTTTAATGCGTTTTGCTTATCAAGCGGATGATGATGCGCTGCAAAGATACGGTTGACTTTTCCTTTATCTATTAATCTTCTCATTTTTATCAGGCTATTTGAAAATCCTCTTGCAGTTTGAAATCCATGAAAGAAGGGAGCAGCTAATGCCATAAGGATATCACCTGTGAAAAGATCACCGGTTACATTATTCAGAAATCCAACCTCTTCAAGTTTATGTCCGGGCAGTGCAATAGTTTCAAGTTCAATATTTTTATCAGGACGAAAAGTTGTTCCGTTTGTAATTACTGCATCTACATTAACAGGACCGTCCATCAATCCAAGAATTTCATCTCTTTGTTCTTTTGAATCAGGCAGGTGTTCTGAAGGAATACAGAATTCCTGATAGTGCGTTTCCATATTCTCTATCCAGGCAATAGCCCCGGCAGAAAAGAATTGTGCGCCTGTTAATTCTTTTACAGCAACATTACAACCTATATGATCTGCATGGACATGAGTTATTAGCACATTAC
>CAZIDB010000238.1:2382-6985 GCA_964537965.1 uncultured Melioribacter sp.
ACAGCAACATTACAACCTATATGATCTGCATGGACATGAGTTATTAGCACATTACGGATATTGCCGGTTTCGTTGCATAATGAAAGAATCTGGTCCCGCATACTTTTAATTCCGGTATCAATCAGAATTGAATATTCACTTCCACGCAGTGCGTAAACATTTAGCGGAACACCGGGCATCAGTTCAAGAGTTGTATAAAAAATATTTTTGTCAAGGTGCATATCAGAACTCCATTTCAATGGTAGGATCAGCATAATTCTTTTCAGGCATTATGGTGTACCAGTCAGGTCTGCCCGGATCACGATCGTATTTATAACCGCCAAGCTCTTTGAACAATTCCGAGTACTGTTTCAGCTTATCATAATCAAGTTCTACTCCCAGTCCGGGTGAAGAGGGAAGTTTAATTTTACCGTCAACATATTTAAACTTTCCCCCTTTAATAATATCATCCGTAACGTGATGATAGTGGGCATCGGCAGCAAATCCGAGATTTGGCAATGCAGCACCAAGGTGAAGCATTGTTGCTAACTGAATTCCAAGCTCACCGGAAGAGTGAACGCTTGCTCCAAGCTGGAAAGTCTCAAGCACTTGTCCTGCTTTATAAGCCTGACGCAAGCCGCCCCATATTGTTGTATCAAGTAAAATTACATCAACTGCTTCTGTTCTTATATTTGAAGCAAGCTGCTCGAAATTTATAACTACAGTATTTGTTGAAGTTGGAATATTAACAAATTGTCTTACGCGTCTCATTCCTTCCAGACCAAAAGTTGGATCCTCAAAATAATCGTTGTTCAAATGCTCAATAGCTTTTCCAACTTTAATTGATTCTTCAACGCTCCACACGCTGTTAGGATCTAAACGAAGCGAAGCATCCGGAAAAGCATCTGCAAGCGCTTTATAAACTTCGATATCATGATCTGGATGAAAAACTCCTCCCTTTAATTTATGAGTCTTGAATCCGTATTTGTTTGTTAAGTCTTTAGCATGATTTACCATTTGGTCTGCAGAAGATTCACCACCCAATCCTGTTTTTTTATCTTTATAACGATAGAACAGATAACTTGCAAAAGGAATTGCTTCCCGCACAGAACCGCCTAATAAATCGCAGGCTCTTATTCCAAGAAACTTTCCTGCTAAATCCATACATGCAAACTCAATTGCAGCGTGAATCTGGTTCCTGCTATTATAAATTGATGCGACAGGATTATTTATTTTCCATTTCAACTGTTCAAGTTGAAGAGGATCATGACCAACTAAATAGCTCTTCAACGATTTGATAGTATTTTCTGCGGATTCGCCTCCGCCACCCATTTCGCCAAGACCAACTAAACCATTATCTGCAATAACTTCTACTATTGTTCTTACAAATCTTCCCCAATGAATTCCGTTAGCATGTCTTATTGGCGCTTCGAGAGGAACTGTAACTGTTGTAGCTTTAATATCAACTATTTTCATTTTTACTCCTGGGATGTTTTTGGTTCACCGCCAATCGGAAGAAGTAATCCTCCATCAACTAAATAACAAGAACCTGTAACGAAAGATGCTCTGTCTGAAGCAAGAAAGGCGACTACTTCAGCGATTTCTTCCGGCTGGGCAATCCTGCCGATGGGATGCATGTTCTTACAATTTTCATAAACAGATTCTGGATCAGGATCGAGAGCGGCAGCGTATTTTAACATTGGCGTCTCTACAGTACCGGGAGCCACACAATTAACTCTGATGCCATCATGTGCAAAATCAATTGCCATACTTTTGGTTAAACCAATAAGAGCATGTTTGGAAGTTGTGTAAGCAGCAACTCCTCTTTGCGTTGCAAATGCCTGAACGGATGTCATATTAACAATGCTGCCTTTTGTTTTTTTAAGTTGGGGAATTGCAAACTTGCAGATATAAAAAACACTTTTAAGATTGATGTTCATTACCTCATCCCATTCATTTTCAGGAGTAGATTCTACAGTGCCGTATCTTTGGATGCCTGCATTGTTTGAGACAATATCTAATTTGCCAAATAGTTCAATAGCTTTTTTAACGGCTTCTGAACAATTATCAATGTTGGAAACATCAGCCTTGAAAAATTCTGCATTGCCGCCAAGATGTTTTATTTCTTCAACTGCAAGTGATCCTTCCTGTACGGCTCTGTCAACAATAAGCACTTTACTTCCCCTGGCAGCAAGCAGCTTAGCAACCGCTTTACCAATGCCCATTGCTCCACCAGTAACTAAAGCAACCTTGTTTTGAAATTCAGTATTGTTAATCATATTGCCTGATCATTTTGTTAGTAAAAAAACTAAATCAGATTTATGAACAAGTACTTGATAACTTCTATTAGGATTTTATGATGCTTTCAATATAAAGCTATAAAATATTTTTGAGATTCCTCTTGACAATAAAATTTTTACAACTTATGTTAGCCATGTCCATATGTATGGACATATGACGGTGATAAAATAAGCAATAAAATTTAAAATGTACAATTATAATTTTTTAGTCGGGCCATGGTATTAAAAATTAATCATCAAAGTGCAATTCCTCTTCACATTCAGGTTGAAAGAATGCTGAGGGAAATGATTGAGATGCCTGAATACAGCAAAGGAAAATTTTTACCGAACGAAGTTGAACTTGCAAAAAGATTAGGCATTTCAAGAAATACTGTAAGACATGCCACAAACCATCTTGTATACGAAGGACTTCTGATAAGAAAAAAAGGGATAGGGACAAGAGTATCAAACAACAATAATGTGGTTACAAGACTTGATAACTGGCATAGTTTTACACAGGAAATGAATCAAAAGGGAATTGCATTCAAGACTTATGAAATTGATGTGAATGTAATTGAACCAAGTGAGGATGTGGCAAAGTTCTTTTCGATATCCTCAGAAAAAAAAGTGATATGTATGGAAAGGTTACGCGGACTTGATGAAGGTCCTATTGTTTACTTCATTTCATATTTCCATCCAAGGGTAGGTTTAACAGGTAAAGAGGATTTTAGTAAACCACTATATAAAATGCTTGAAGAAGAGTATGCAACTGTGGCAGCTACTTCAAGAGAAGAGATAAGCGCTAAGCTTGCCGATAAAAATATAGCAGGCAAACTAAAAGTAAAAGTTGGTTCGCCAATTCTTAAAAGAAAAAGATTTGTACTTGATCCCGGCGGCAGACCGGTTGAATATAATGTCGGTTATTATAATGCAGAACACTTTACCTATTCAATCGAAATTCATAATGGAAAATAGTTGACATAAAAGAGATAATACTAAGATGTAGACCGATAAAAATATTCTGATTCCGTTGTGCTTGCTCAATAAAAAACTAAAGTACTAACTAATTCAGGACAAATGAGAAAAATTATAAATACAATTCTTGTTTTAATTGCCCTGGTAGCTATGGGTTTATTCTTGTTTATGCCCGATAGCAAACCTCCTGAAGATGGAAAAACAAGGCTGAGATATTGGATGGTCAGCGGAATGACGGAAGTTCCATTCCATATTACTGAATTTAATCGTACACATAAAAATATTATTGTTGAATCAACACCTCTTCCATGGAACGAACACGAAAAGAAAATCCTTACTTCAATACTAAGTGAAAATCCTCCCGACCTGGTTTTCCTTGTTACACCGGTAGCAAAATGGGCAACAAGATTAGCTCTTACTCCACTTGATAAACTAATAAAGCGCGATTCATTTGACTCATCAATTTTCTTCTCCGCACTTTGGGAAGAAATGAAATGCAAGAATCAGATTTACGCTCTGCCGCTTTATTCAAATTCGTATGCATTCTTTTATAATAAAAAACTTTTCAGGCAGGCAGGGTTAGATCCGGAGAAACCTCCAAGAACCTGGGATGAAGTCTTAGAATATTCTACCAGGCTTACTAAGAAAGATGCAAAAGGAAATTTCACTCAGATGGGATTCATTCCTACCTATGGTAACTTACCGGTATCATCACTTATGGCATGGGAACTTGGTGCACAGATGCTCTCAAAGGATGGCACAAGAGTTAATTTAACGGATAAACCAATGGTGGATGCATTTAGCTGGATTGACAATTTCTTTAATCAGTATAACATTAAAGATGTTTCCACGTTTGTTGCAGGATTTGGTTTTGCAGAACAGCATGGGTTTATTTCTGAAAAACTTGGAATGATGGTATTGGATAATTCATTCCCTGACCAGATTAAACTTTATAATAAAAATCTTGATTACGGTGTTGCCGATATTCCAACATTTGAAGGACATTCTCCTGTTTCATCAACGGGCAGCTGGTGGATTGCAATTCCGCGCGGAGCAAAAAATGTTGAGGCTGCCTGGGAGTTTATGAAATTTGCCGTTCAGAAAAATATTCAGCTTACTGAAGCTGAAAGACAGAAAGAACTTTTATTCCCATCAAATAAACTGGCAGCAAATGACCCGGCCTTTTTATCTCTTACTCCTTCGAATAAAATTTTTGTCGATCTTCTTGAACATAGTAAAACGCCAACTGTAGTTCCTTTAGCTCACGACGTTTTTTGGCGTGAATTTATGGGAGCACAGGAACGTGTGATTCACAAAATCCAGACTCCTGAAGCTGCTCTGAAACAGGCAGAACGAACAATACAAATGCA
>CAZIDB010000239.1:0-2160 GCA_964537965.1 uncultured Melioribacter sp.
TTCAGCTTATTAAGGAAGAACAATCCTATAACAAATAAAGAAACTACGTAGGAAATTACCGGCACGATCAAAGGATTTTTACTATAGAAAGTTTTTTCATCAACAAGCCATACATCACCAACAATAAAATCTGTGGTGTACATTTTAGTGCTAACAATTATATTACCTAACGGATCAATGATTGTGCTTATCCCACCATTTGCAGCACGAACAACTGACCGCCTGTTTTCTATTGCACGCAAGACAGAAATTTCTTTGTGCTGGTAAGGTCCGCTTGAATTGCCGTACCAGCTATCATTTGTAACAACAGAAATCATATTTGCGCCGCGCTGCGTAAACTGCGCTACAAAATCAGGATAAACAGATTCAAAACAAACAAGCGCATTTACCTTTGCAGTATCAAGAGAATTTTTTACCGGCACATTAAAAACTGTTGTGTCTCTTCCTTTATTCCACCCACTTAAACCAACTTCCCATTTAATTAGTCCGCCCAGGAATGGTAGTACATCTGCAAACGGTACATGTTCACCAAAAGGAACAAGCTTCATCTTTCCGTATCTCTGTACTTGCTTTGTTTGCGGTGAGAACAGCATTATACCGTTGTATGTTGTGTAGTAAAGATCAGTTTTTTTACTATGCTTTGCATCGTAGGGTGCTTCTTTTTTATTGAAATAAGTTTTAAAGTCGGGCATACCTGTTAACAGGTAAACATTGTTGGTTCTTACAAAATTATAAATCGAATCAACCTCAGCTTCATTTGTTCCATCCATCAAATAAACCGGGAAAGCAGTCTCGGGCCAGATTATTAACTCTGCATTCTGTTTAACTGCTTTTTGTGAAAGGTCAAGATAAATTTTAGCGACATCCCAAAGATTACCACCTTTCCATTTTTCCCACGGATTCAAGTCGGGTTGAATAAGTCCAACCTTAATTTTCTTTTCAGGTAATTTGAAATTTGACTTAACATTAAATCCATAAACAAGAGGCAGCACAAAAATTAAAAAGGCTAAGGCTGAAGCGAAGACTATAGTTCTAAGAGAATATTCAGTTTGTTTTTTCCTTTTAATCAACTCTTTGATTGCAAGGTAAAGGAAAAGATTTATGAATATAACAAGGAGCGTTATTCCGAGTGCTCCAACAATATCAGCAACCTGAATGAACGAATTAAAAAATGTTAATCCGTTTGCAAGCGTAAGCCAGGGAAAACTTGCATCGGTAAGCATATATGCATATTCATATGTAACCCAGAAGAACGGGAAAAGAAATAGAGCAACTTTCCTGTTAAAGACTTTCTTTGCAAAGTAGAACAATGAAGATGAAATCAAAAAGAAAATGGGATTGAAGAATAAAAGCAAAACTCCGCCAATCATTAAAAACGGATCGGCTTCAGGTGTCCAGCTTCCAACCCAGTAAATTGTAATAACACAAAAGACAAATGCAGTTAAGTAAGTAATCCTGTTTAGCTCCGCAAGCTTTTCCAGTTTTTCAATTGCAAAAAGGTAAGGTACCAATGCAACAAATAAAAGTAATGTAAACGGAAAAGGAATTGGCGGGAATGCTAATCCAAGCAATAAACCGCTAACTACAGCAAGCAACCTTCTTTTATTTCTTTCTTTCTTTTCTTCAGGACTTAAGGGAATCCTTTTCCAGAATTTCAGCTTAATCAACTTTCTTTCCTCTTTTTTTTGAAAGCAGGTATCGGATTACAAATGCAACTATAAACAAAAATGTTATTCCAAGAACAACATTGCTGTACATTCTTAAATACTTATCAATAAGTGAAATGTTATTGCCAAGGAGAAAACCGGCATAAATAATAATTACATTCCAGATCAAAGCGCTGATTGTGGCATAAATAAAAGTCCTGAATGACACTAATTCTGTAAAGCCGGAAAAGAAACTAATAACAGAACGAGTCCCCGGAAGAAAGCGGTTGAAAATAATTAATTTGTAACCGTACTTTCTGAACCAGACATCTGTTTTGGTAATTGATTCCTTAGTAATGAATTTTAGTTTGCCCATCCTTATTATTTTCTCGCCAAAAACTCTTCCAAGGTAATACATAAGCATAAATCCAAGTGAACTGCCAAGGCTTGTAATAATAAGCACCGGCACAAAGTTAACTTCATTTCCGTGAGAGATTAATGCGGCACCTACTAT
>CAZIDB010000239.1:2260-6978 GCA_964537965.1 uncultured Melioribacter sp.
GCACCGGCACAAAGTTAACTTCATTTCCGTGAGAGATTAATGCGGCACCTACTATAACAACGACATCACTGGGAGATGGTGGGAACACATTTTCAATAAATGAAAAAAAGAATAGCGAAATATAAATCCAGGTCGGATCAAGCGTACTTAATTTAGAAATGATCTCTTCAAGCATTAAGCTGTTTCCTTAATTACCAGGACAACAGCAGTTGCTTCAATGCCTTCTTCCCTGCCAACGAATCCAAGTTTTTCCGTTGTAGTTGCTTTAACTGAAACCTGATCAATACTAACGGAAAGGGCTTCTGAAATATTCTTTCTCATCTCATCAATGTAAGGAGCTACCTTTGGTTTTTGAAGTGCAATAACAGAATCAATGTTTCCAAGTAAATAACCTTTGCTTTTTACTTTATCATAAACTTCACATAGCAATTTCATGCTATCGGCATTTTTATATTTAGGATCGGTATCCGGAAAATATTTTCCAATATCACCAAGAGCAAGAGCGCCAAGCAGGGCATCGGAAATTGCATGCAACAGGACATCAGCATCGGAATGACCAAGCAAACCCTTCTCGTATGGAATTTCAACTCCGCCAAGAATAAGTTTCCTATCCTTTGCAAAAGCATGAACATCGTAGCCGTAACCAATTTTTATATTTGATTTCATATTTTATTAAATGATTTGAGAACAATAATAATTAAATTCACATCAGCATCAAGCATCCAACACCAATCTGCAACCCAAAGTCGTTACACAGAGAGCCACTGAGCACCACAGAGTTTAATCACCGTTTCCCCCATTCTCCGAATCTTTTTAAATAATCTATCTTCATCCAGAATCCCTGCTTCGACTCGCGAAGCAAGGCGAGCAGTATCAAGCATCCAGCATCAAGCATCCCTGCTTCGCTTAGCGAAGCGAGGCGGGCAGTATCCTGGTTTCACCTTCCTCACTCAGTATCTCACCTCAAAAGTATCAAATTCTCCTCTGTACTCTTTCCATTCGATTGTACATTTATTAACTGACGAATAAGAGGGACCAATTCTTATTTCTTTAAATAAATCTTCAATCAGATATTTTTCACCTTCAACCACGGTAAGAACTTCATCTTCACTTGCAAGGTTTTGTACGTAACCTTTAAGACCAAGCTTTGCGGCATTCCTTAAAACAAAATATCTGAAGCCGACTCCCTGTACGAATCCTTTGGCTAAAATTTCAGCCCTCGTTAAAGTTTCAGACATATCCCTACCTAAATAATCTGATTTATTTTGAAGTAAAGATAAGGACGGTATGAATTATTTCAAAGGTTGAAAAGAGAAGAATATTATTAACAAAATTTTTAATTGGCGGGTGCAGTTTCCAATTGAGACGTTCTTCTTGTCCAAATCTTCTTTAAGCTCAAACTGTTTAAAGATTTTACTCGTTGGTGGGGAATGCTTTCTGACCAATTACTTCCGAAATTATCAATCCGGTAAAAATTAAAATACATCCTGCGGTTGTAAATCCTGAAATAATATCTCCAAGAAATATTACAGCAATGATAGCAGCAAACACCGGTTCGAATGAAAAAATAATTCCTGCATTGGTAGGGCTAACTTCTTTCTGATATTTAGTCTGAAGTAAAGTTGTTATTACTGTTGCAAGAATTGAAGTGTACAAAAGCCCGAATACTAATTCCTTTGTTAAATTAAATTTCACTTCTTCAAAATTTATTCCTGACAGGAAAAAAGAAAAAACGAATGCAAGCACCGATGTAACGAATATCTGCATGAATACAAGATTAAGCACATCAACCTTGCGGCTGGTTAAATCAAGATAGATGACATACATCGCATAAGAAATAGCGCAAAGCAAGGTTAGGAAATCACCTATATTAAAATTTCCTCCAAGTTCTTCAAAGAAATTACTTAGAGATGATCCGCTGACCGATAAGAAGACTAACCCGATTAAAACAATAAAACTGCCAATAATTTGAGCAAGTGATGGCTTTACTCTTTCAACTAAAAACTGAATTAAAGGAATGAACATAACTGCAGAACCGGTAACAAATCCTGATTTTGATGCAGTGGTATATTTTAATCCTACCGTTTGAAATGCAAAACCTATGAATAATAAAAATCCAAGTATCAATCCCATTTTAAATTGCTGCCGGTTCATCTTCTTCAGTTTGTAAAAAGCAAATGGCAATATGATGAGCGAAGCGACAAGAAATCTTAACCCGATAAAAAGCATAGAGGAAATATCATTCAATACAACTTTAACAATTGTGAAAGTACCGCCCCAGATTAATGTTGTTAAGAAGAGTGCACCTATTCCTAATGTCCGGCGTGATTTATTAATTGGGGTATTAATCATTGTCAGTTGTATAGCCGAAATTTTTCAGGGATTTAGGATCGGAGCGCCACTTGGCTTTAACCTTAACACGCAGATCAAGAAATACCGGTCTGTCAAGAAAAGCCTCAATATCTTTACGGGAAGTTTCACCAAGCTCTTTTATTGCTTTACCTTCTTTACCGATAATTATTGGTTTCTGGGATTCGCGTTCAACAAAAATAGCAACCTGAATAAAATCTTTTCTTCCCGCACGTTCTTTAAAATCCTCAATTACAACTTCAACGCTGTAAGGAATTTCCTCGTGATAAATTTCTAATATTTTCTCCCTTATAATTTCCGAAACAAAAAATCTTTCATTCTCATCCGTTATCTGGTCGTCAGGAAAATATTTAGGATGCTCAGGAATGAGTTCAAAGATAACATTAAGTACAGATTGAATATTAAAACTAAGCAAAGCGGAAACCGGGATAATTTTGTTAAACTTACCGGTCGCTTCAACTTTTTTTATAAGATGCTTTACTTCTTCATCAATTGAAAGATCAACTTTATTAATAATAAGAATCTTCGGTCTTTTCACTTTATCCAGGATCGAAATAACATTTTCATCATTTAAAGTTTGCTTCCCTTCCTTGTCTGCAGAAATATCGATAATTACAAGCAACACATCGGCATCTTTTATAGCGTTTGTAATATACTCAAGCATTTTTTCCTGCAGAAGGTAATCAGGTTTAAGTATACCGGGCGTATCGGCAAAAACAACCTGGTGCTCTTCGTCGGAATATATTCCAAGAATTTTTTTTCTTGTAGTCTGCGGTTTAGGATTTGTAATAGATAACTTTTGCCCGAGCAGAGCATTTAGTAATGTAGATTTTCCAACATTGGGCTTACCTATAATTGATACATAACCTGACCTGATTGACATATAAACTTACCTTTATCTTTGCTGAAAATATATGGAATGAGTAAGTGAAAGGCAAAGCAGTTGATAGTTTGATAATATCCCGATAAAGTATTGAGAAATCAGAAAGGAGTAAACAGCCGGCTATTTGTAGTTGGCATTTCGGTACTATGTCAATCGAATTTAAAAAAAGGGAAAAATAACTAATGGATGTTACAATAAAATGCAGTCTTTACATACCTGATGGTGGCAAGGTAAGCAAAAAAATTAACCTAACTTGTCTATATGATTTTTGAAACGTTTGTGAAAATCATAAATGAAATAACCTGTAGCAAGAAGAATTATTGTTAGCATACTACCTATTAAAGAAATTGTTTTTTGAGAAAATAATTTCTGATTAGCTGAGAATACTCCATTTATAAATTCACCTGCATTGTCAAACCATTTGGAATATTCACCGCTGTTGTTTACTTCCGGCATATTTGCGAAAATAAAAATTAATATTGCCAGGCAGCTTAAAGCAAAAAAGGAAAAGATAAAGCGCATGAAATAACTTTTCTTCGGTTTATGGATAGCCGACACATTGATCTTCGTCATTACCAGATTAGTAAAACTATCCGATAAAGTAAAGTTTTCTATTCTTTTCAATTGATGTTCAACCACTCTCTGTGCCTTAAGTTTGGATAAGCATTCAGTGCAAGCATTAATATGTTCGCTTACTTCAGAAAGTTCTTCTGCGGATAATTCATTATCCACATATTTGTTAAGTATCTCATCTGAAAGGTGCATCAGAATAATTCCTCCTGGTAATTATGCTTTAGTATTAATTGCCTTAAAGCATTTCTTGATCTGTATAAAATCACTTTAACATTCACAATAGATAAGTTTGTTATTTTACTTATCTCGTCGAGCGTCATTTCATCTAAGTAAAACATATTTATAATTGCCGCGTTCTTCTCGGGAAGTTTTTCAATCAATTTATTTATATACTTTGCAGCATTTTCAGATTCGGAATAAATCTGATCGTCTTTTGCAGTAATATCAAAATTTTCATCAAGTGAAAGAAGCTCTTTTTCTTCCCTTCTTCTTTTACTTGATAAGAACGAGATCCCGGCATTATAAACAATCCTGTAAAACCACGTAGAGAATTTTGCCTCCTGGCGGAAATTAATTAACGAGTTATATGCTTTTAAAAAACAATCCTGCAATACTTCTTCTGCATCAAGCTCGTTTTTTAACATCCTCTTCAGAAGAGAAAATGCTTTATCTTTATATCGGTTAATAAGTAAAGCATAATCGGCAACATTACCTCTCTTAACCGAATCTATTATTTCTATGTCGCTTAAATTCATCATTACCTATTAAGACATTCATTCCGGTCAACAGGTTACAATAATTTATTCCTAAAATGAAAAATATTTTTTATTGAAGCAACGGAAATATTCTGTAACCTTTTCATAAAACTATAGGTCAGAAGTTGTAGAGAACA
>CAZIDB010000240.1:0-6938 GCA_964537965.1 uncultured Melioribacter sp.
CCTGATAAAAAGTATGAGATAGATAAGTACAGTATATTTTATTGGAAGAAAGAAAACTTTATGCCTGAAATGGATATGATTTTTTATCTTGAACAGAATAAATGACTATTTAGTACGTCAGATTAATGTATCACACAAACAGGCTCAGCAACCATTCTGGTCAAGTAACCAACAGACTCAGAAAACACACCAGATTCAGGGATGAATTAAAGTGAATAAAAAAATGATTAAATCACTTCAACATCATTAATTCATAAAATCTAAATATCCTTACCTAAGATTAATTCATATTCTCCCAGGAGTAATGAAGTTTCATTTTCTGAACTTGCTTGGTATACTGCTTTTATTTTTACAAAATAAATGTTGCCTCCGCGACAAGAACAAGGTGGAAGATAAGCACCTGCTTTATCCATACCGGCTTTAATATGTTCATGCACAAGAAAGAAATTCTCCGGAAGATCGAATGTATGTCCCGGTACAGAAGGAATGGTTATTTCCTTTGACGGTTTATTTACACGGTAACCAATTATTCCATGACCACCATTATTTATAAGTTGATATGATCTGTCACAGTATTCCATTATTATTGCATTGGTATTAGAAGGTACGTTACTAATAATTAACTCAGGAGTTGAACCGTATTCGCCGCATCTTTTACATCCTTCACCCGGTGGTATAACTTCTCCGTTCCATCTTGAATCCGCAAATTTAACTTCAAGCTTAACAACATCATCTGCAGGGATGTATTTACCGGATGAGCAAGATGAAAAAATTATAATAAATAGTAACGGGATGATTCCTAAGTAATTTTTCTTATCCATTTTACGCCTGATATTATTTCTATAAAAATTCTTTTTTACTTGGTGAGATAAGATCCTTATTATCATTTTTAATCAACGAAATTATATACTCTATATCAGTAAGAGACCGGTTGTTCACGATTTTGAAATCCTGAAGTTTACATTTCGTTTTTGCAACTCATTGATAATAAAACTGAAACATTTTTTATCCTGACCAATAATCTCCGGTGGTATTATTCCTTTAGTGTTAAATTTATCCTCAAGTAATAATCTAACTGCGGCGGTGCAGGTGTACCCGGTTGTTCTTGCCATTGAAGAAGTATTTGTACTTTTATCGAACTTATCTAAAAGGTTATAGGTGTATGTAACCTGTTTATTCTTTTCTTTTCCTTTAATGATTACTCTCATTGCGGTAAACTCTTCTTCATTTTCTTCAAGCTGCCACAACGGGAATAATAGTTTTGAAGACAAATCTACCGGCTTAATTTCATTATCTCCTACCTTTAATAAATTACTACTGAAAAATCCTGATCCACTGAAAACCTTCATCAAATCAATATGACCGGGATAGCGCAAAGTTTTTTCTCTCATATTTCTAATGTTCTTCATCTTCAGTAGTGTTCTTAATCCATCTGTATTAAATGCTTCAAGTGTACCAATATCCTCGAACTCAATAAATTCACTCTCAGACATAGCCGGTTTTGTAACTTGCTTTCCGTTCTCAATCAACCTTGCAGGACGTGTATATATTTCAATTACATCAGTCGGTGAGAATGGAGCTTTATACTGGAAAGGCAAAGTACGTTTAAATGGTAATCCACCTACATAACAAGCAAAGTCATCAATCTCCATTTGTTTATAATGATAACCGAGAAGAATGTTCATCATACCGGGAGCAATTCCACAATCAACAATCGCAGTAACCTTTTTATCTTTCGCCAGTTTATTAAGTGAAAGAGAGTCCTTATCAAAAAAAGAAATATCTACTACATTCTTTTTGCATTCGATAATAGTCCTTAAAGTTTTATATCCCATAAAACCGGGCACAGCACAAACAACAAGATCAAAACCGTTTATGATTTTTCTAAGAGCAGTTGCATCACTGATGTCAGTAATTTCAGTCAGAAGATTTTTATGTCGCCTTATTTTTTCAAGGTTTGCCTGATTAAAATCTACAGCTTTAACAAGATAATCAGGAAGTAAATCCTCAACGATTGCTCTTCCAACCATACCTGCCCCAAGAACAACAACATTTTTCATTTTTTCACCTCAAGATTTTAAATGGAAGACGGAATAACTATATTTGAAATTAGAAATAACAATATTGGTTTAAAATGATAAAACATTTCTTTTACTTTTCAAGTTTATTTTTAATCTTTCTGACTATTCAAACGAATGGGCAATCCAAAGATACCACAATAGTTTCCCAAATTCTTCCGGGAATAATTCATAAAAGAATAATCAGCGAGAAAGATACGATTGTTGCTAACGTTTTAATTGCTGATTTAAAGGAGAGTAATATTTCTCTCAAGTCTTTCAAACATGAAAATACATTATTCTCTAAAGAAACCACAAGCGATATGTTTGAAGAGTTAATTGATTCAGGTTATAATGTGATCGCAGGAATTAACTCCGACTTCTTTGAGAAAGATGGTGATCTTATTAACAATATGATTTCAGATGGAGTATTTATTAAAGGTGTTAAATTCTCAGACTCTCCTTTTAATGATTATGCCAACTCACAATTCTGCATAACAAGAGATAACAAACCCTACATTGAACAATTCATTTTTGACGGCTCTGTTATTTTTGCAAACGGTGTAATTGAAAAAATTGACAGGATTAATTGCAGAACCGACAGCAATTCAATTACAATCTACAATAAACATCACGGCGATTATACTCCAGAAAAATTGAGGTGGAATTTACTCGAGACTATTTTGGTCCCGGTTTCTAAAAAAGGTGATACAATAATTGCAGTTAACGCAGGAATAATTAACCGGGAAGGAAAAACTAAAATAGACTCTGATAAAATGGTGCTTTCCTGCAGCGGGAAAAATGTGCGATACATAGAGAATTTATTATCTAAAGGTGATACAGTCAAACTTGTTTACAGAATGTTTCCGTATTACGAAAATATTCAAACACTTGTTGGGGGATGGGGAAGACTTGTTAAAGACGGAAAGAATGTTGCTTCTTACGTTGATTCATCAGAACACACAATGCCAAGATTTTCTAAGAACAGGCATCCGAGAACAGGAATAGGTTTTTCAAAGGACAGCACTAAACTTTTCTTTATAATTGTCGATGGTAGACAGAAATCAAGTAAAGGAATGTCATTAAAAGAATTTGCTAACCTGATGATATCCAACGGAATTTACCAGGGATTAAATTTTGACGGAGGCGGGTCGACAACTATGGTTATAAATAATGAAGTAGTGAATAATCCATCGGATATTACAGGCGAAAGATCTGTAGGAAATAGTTTATTCCTGATAAGGAAAACAAAATGAAAAGTTCTCGCATTGCCATCTTAATTTTACTATTTATAACAATCTGCTTTGCCCAGGTAAAAACCGATTATGTTAAGCTTGGTAATGAAGCATTTGACCGGAAAAGTTTTAAAATGGCGATAGACCTGTATTCCAAAGCCATTAAGTTGAATTCTTTTAACGATGACGCATATTACTTCAGAGCTTCTGCAAAATTTAATCTGAATGACTATTCCGGCGCAATTAATGACTATTCAAAAGTAATTGAACTAAAACCAAAGAACTTTCTTGCTTATGACGGAAGGGGGATCGCCTACACTAAACTTGGTAAACTTAAGGAAGCATTAAATGATTTTAGTAAGTGCATAAATTTAGTTCAGGACTATGCGGACGGCTATAATAACCGGGCATTTGTTAAGGCAGCAATGAAAGATTATAAGGGTGCAATTAAAGATTATGATAAAGCTTTCCTGATTGATTCTACAAACTTTAATTCGGTTTATAACAAGGGAATAGCTAAAGAATATATGGGAGATTATAAAGGTGCAATTTCAGATTTTAATTCCCTGATTAAAAGATTTCCGAAGAACGGAGAAAATTATTTAGCGAGGGGCATTACTAAATCAAAAATGAAAGATTACAAAAATGCAATCAGTGATTTTTCTAAAGCTATTCAATTAAACAACAAACTTGCAGATGCTTTTTACTATAGAGGACTTGCAAACTTTGAACTTAAAAATAAATCTGCCTCCTGTAAGGATTTTTCCAGGGCAATGTCTCTTGGTAATTCTAAAGCTGAAGCATTACTCCAAAAGTATTGCAAGTAAAATACGGATTGAATGTACATTAAAGAATTTTGAAAGATTCTAAGTTATCGCTTCCATTTCTTCTTTTTAATTTTTAACTTGCACAAAAACAAAATTACATAAGGAGGAGAAATATGGATTTCAGAATTGAGACTGACAGCATGGGTCAGATTCAGGTGCCAACCAATAAATACTACGGCGCTCAGACTGCAAGATCTCTTATGAATTTTAAAATTGGTGGCGAACGATTTCCAAGAGAAATGATTAGGGCGTTGGGAATTGTTAAAAAAGCTGCTGCAATTGTTAACTGCGATCTCGGCAAGCTTACTAAGGAAAAAGCTGATTTAATTATTCAGGCTGCCGATGAAGTTATTGAAGGTAAACTTGACGAACATTTTCCGCTTGTAGTTTGGCAAACAGGAAGCGGTACCCAATCCAATATGAATACAAACGAAGTAATTTCAAATCGTGCTATTGAAATATCCGGTGGTATACTTGGGAGTAAAAAACCGATTCATCCTAATGATGACGTGAATAAAGCTCAGTCCACAAACGATGCTTTTCCTACTGCAATGAATATTGCCACTGTTGAAGAGATTCATCGCAGGTTAATACCAATGATGACAAAACTTTATGATGCGCTTGCACAAAAAGCAGTTGAGTTTAATGATATCATAAAGATTGGCAGAACCCACTTGATGGATGCTACACCTCTTACTCTTGGGCAGGAATTCTCCGGTTATGTTCAGCAGTTAAAAATAGGATTGGAAAGATTAAGCTGCTGTTTACCAAGGTTATATGAATTGGCACTTGGTGGTACTGCTGTTGGTACAGGATTAAATACCCATCCTGAATTTGCGGAAAGAGCAGCTAAAGAAATTGCTAACCTTACAGGCAAACCATTTCATTCTGCAAGAAATAAGTTTGAAGCTCTTGCCGGGCACGATGCAATTGTTGAGTGCAGTGGAGTATTAAAAACAATCGCAGCATCATTAATGAAAATTGCAAATGACATTCGCTGGCTTGGCTCCGGTCCTAGATGCGGTATCGGAGAAATTATGTTGCCGGAAAATGAACCCGGGAGCTCAATAATGCCAGGTAAGGTTAATCCTACTCAATGTGAAGCAATGGTTATGGTTTGTGCACAGGTTTTTGGTAATGATGTTACAATAAATATCGCAGGGGCAACCGGTAATTTTGAACTGAATGTAAATATGCCGGTAATGATTTTCAATGTTCTTCAATCTGTTAAATTATTGGCTGATGCTTGTGAAAGCTTTACAGATAATTGTGTTGTAGGAATTCAACCAAACCTTGATAATATTAAAAAGAATCTTGAAAATTCTTTGATGCTTGTTACTTCACTTAATCCTCATATAGGATATGATAATTCAGCCAAGGTTGCAAAGAAAGCACATAAGGAAAACAAAACGCTTAAAGAAGCAGCAGTTGAATTAGGATTGCTTACACCGGAAAAATTTGATGAAGTTGTACGTCCTGAAAAAATGATTGGACCAAGCGCTTAATTTGTTTGTAAAATAATTTAATCGAATTAAAAAATTTTATATGAATGAAACAATAGTAAATATTTATCTTGTCATCAATAATGGATATGTGGAAAGCTTTAAGGCAAAAGCATATGAAGCCGATGGCAGCGATGATGATAAAATAGATTTTCTTAAACGTAACGCTAAACCGGATTTTAATTCTGCCTATCATTTTGATTCTCCTCAGAATAAAAAGGGAGAATTTATGAAGTACAACAAGTTTGCTAAGCTTGAAAAGCAGGGAAGACAATACGAATTATTTGAGGAAATATTTCAGAAGTTTAAACTTCCTGAGAAACCACTTATCTGTGTAACTCCGGTTGTGGATGGAAAAATTGTCGGAGCTTATTAAAAAAGAAAATGCCATCGTGAAATTTGCGATGGCATTTCTTTATGAATAAATACAGAAAGAGAAATATTTATTTACTTAGCCAAAATCATCTTTCTGATAAAGTTTACATTTCCACCTGTCAGTTGATAGAAATAAATTCCTGATATTAAATTTTGAGCATTGAAATTTATAACGTATGTACCAGGTGAAAAATATTTGTTTGCTAAAACAGCAACTTCCTGTCCAAGTACGTTAAACAACCTTAGTGAATAATTACCTTCCTTAGCAATATCAAATCCGATTTTCGTTGTAGGATTGAAAGGATTTGGGAAGTTCTGATGTAAATTAAATTTATCAGGAATAACATTTTTAGCAGTGTTATCCTTTATATCAGTCGTAGATTCAACCACGAATGAACCTTGTTTGGATTCTAATGAAAATATTCCGTCAGAGTTTTGGGATTTAACTACCCAGTAATATTTTCCTCCGTCAAGATCATTCAATTTATAACTCATTGAATTTATTCCATTGATAACTACTGCATCAGTCATATCCGATGTATTTGAATAACTTAACTGATATTTCTGTTCAGATGGTGCTGTAGGTAAATACCAGTACAGTTCGGGTGAGTCCGAATTTACAACTACGGAATTTAAAGGACTGCCTGCTATAGGTTGAACCGGAATAACATTACCGACCATAGTAAAGTAAGCAGTAGTTGACCAGTTTGATTTCTGAACACCGTTAGTGCTTCTTACTCTCCAGCAATATTGAACACCTGCAGTTAATCCAGCAGGAATTACATAGGAAAGAGAAGATGAAGTTACAAACACATTATCTGCGGGCCAGGAATCACTTGCAACAACATATTGAATCTCATAAGATAAACCTGTTCCGTCTGCTCCAAGATACCAGTTTAATGTTGGCGGATTAGTATAAATTGTAGGATTACCAACAGGCCA
>CAZIDB010000241.1:0-1529 GCA_964537965.1 uncultured Melioribacter sp.
CGCATCAATATTATCAACAAGATCAGCTTCCATCGATTCAGAAACGAATGGTTTACTTGGAGATGTCTGGGAAATAGAATAACGATTAATTTCTTTTGCTACTGATACGCAATACCATTCAAGATATTTCCCATGAGCTTTTGTGAAGCTGGAAGTCTTTGAAGTGATAGCAACAGCAGTATTCCAAAACTCTTTTTTAGGATCCTTATTATGCTGGACTAATCTGTCATAACAGATTTCTGCTTCGCCGATGTAAGCAAGCGGACGAGCTTGTTCAGATTCTTCACCAAATAAGAAATAAATACCAACATTTTGAACTTCGCTTCGAGATTCAGAATCTTTTAATTTTGTACGAGGAATTTGGATTGCTTGAACAGTTCGACTCGTGATGTCAGCGATCCTAATACTTCTTGCATTACCATCAGGAAGAAATATCTGAATTGTTTTACCTTGCATATTTCACCTTATTTATCAACCAGCGAACTACTAATTACCATCATCTAGTATCGGGCATCCAGCCTTCCCGCCTAATAGATCGGGTCCATTCCGTACTTGCCGCATGAGTACATCATTAGTATCGAAGCCAAATCAATTACTGCTTTCTTTTCATCTTCATCATAAATAACGAGATCATAAACTTCGGCAACGAACTGCATGTTGCGTAAAACTTTTTTTAATTCCTGTTTAGTAGGAGTACCATGCCAGAAAGCAATTTCCTTTATAAGTACTTTTTCGTTTCTTCTTAAGAATTCATTAAAGGTAGTTATATGTGAAGCAAGCGGGGTACGCGGTCTGCAAACATTAATTAAATCGTTAAAGTATGTATCCCATTTATGAGCAAGCTGTTCATTCTTTTTATACATAACAGCCCGTGCGCGTTCAATTGAAAAATCTGCTAAGGTATCAACCTTAAAATCCGGAATAATAGCATAGCCATCATAACTAACAACATCTTCCTCAACAAATTTCCATTTCTTTAAGAGATGTGAAGGAGTAAGAATATCGATAACCTTATCCTGGCTGCTATCTACAACAATATATTTGTTCTTATGGAAGGAAAGTATTGTAATCCAATGCCCCCAGTTATTAACGGAAAGAATGCAGGGGTAACCTTTTTTCAATCTTTTGTTCAGTTCTTCAAGGGCAAATTTGCCGCGGGATTCCCTGAAATATTTCATGTTGCAGTTATATTTTTTAGCTGCCCGGGCTAAACCAATTTCATCTGTGCCTGCCCACCAGGTTACTCCGGCTGCTTTACCGATATCTCTTTCATTTTTAAATACGCCAAGCATAACAAGTGCGTATTTTAAAGCAAACGGTCCGCAGGTATAACTATTGGGTTGAGGATAAAAGCTCATTGTTTAAAACTTAAATTACGGTGATAAAAGAGTAGTGCCTTTATAATTATTCGATCTCAAAATTTCCTGTCAAAGATAATAAATTCTTTTCCGGCTGTAAAGGTGAATTTTTAAGATTGTGTAAATCAGGATATAATTACCGGCTTAAAACCCAAATTAGGGAGAAAATGA
>CAZIDB010000241.1:1629-6904 GCA_964537965.1 uncultured Melioribacter sp.
GGAAAATCTTTAATTTTAACACCAAAAATAAAACCAACAAATTTTAACTTATGAAAAAAATCATTTTGTTTTTAAGCATAATCGCAGGATTCTGGGGTTGTGCAAGTTCTGTTAACACTGCTAATCTAACACCGGAAGAATATCTTAATTATGCTATCGGGCTGTATAATGATGAAGATTACCTTGAAAGTATAAAGGAATTTCAATCCATATTGCTTCAGTTTCCGGGTAATGCAATTTCGGATGATGCCCAGTATTACCTTGCAATGAGCCATTATGGTAAAGGAGAATATATATTAGCCGCATATGAATTCAGCCGCCTGATTAAAGATATGCCTGCAAGTGATTACGTTCCCAAAGCACAGTTTATGCTCTCCGATTCTTATTTCCAGTTGTCGCCAAGATATCAGTTAGACCAGAAATATACTCGTAAAGCTATTGAGGAGTTTCAGGCATTTATAGATTTTTTCCCGACAGACCCAAAAGTAGGCGAGGCTGAAGGTAAAATAAAAGAATTAAATGATAAACTTGCGGAGAAAGAATATAACAACGCAGTAATTTATGAGAAGCTTGGTTATAATAATGCGGCAATTTATTATTATAATGCCGTAACGGAAACTTATCACGATACCAAATATTGTTCGCAGGCGATGTATAGTAAAATTAAATTACTGCTCCAGAAAAATGATAAGTTAAAAGCCGGTAAGGATATTGCAACGTTCCTCCAGAAATTTCCTTCTGATCCGAACGCAGAAGAAGTTAAGAAACTACAGGAATCACTTAATTAAATTTATGTGAGTATGAATAAAGAGGGCAAAACAGTAAAAGAATCTGTTATTACGACCACTGAATTGGTTCTGCCAAATCATACCAACCAGCTTGGTAATTTACTTGGCGGTCAATTAATGCACTGGATAGATATAAGTGCAGCGCTGTGTGCAGCAAAACATAATAACCGCATTTGTGTTACCGCTTCTGTAGATAAAGTGGATTTTCATCATCCTGTAAAGCTTGGTGATGCCGTAACGCTTGTTGCTTCCGTTAACAGGGTTTTCAATACATCAATGGAAATAGGCGTAAAAGTATATGCCGAATATTTCAAGGAAGGGACAAGAGTTCATTCAAATTCGGCTTACTTAACTTTTGTTTCCGTTAATGAAACCGGCAAACCCGTTAAAGCATTGCCTGTAATTCCTGAATCAGAAGATGAAATCCGGCGATACAATGAAGCGCTTGAAAGAAGAAATCACAGGTTAAAATTATTAAAAGGAGAAAGTTAATCGGGGTTTTTATTCTGCATTTTATTATTTTTCCCATAAAATCATAAAAAAATTGTTAAAGCATTTTTACATACATCCCGGATATTTTACATTCTTCCTGCTGACGGTTATTAACACGCTAAGTGCGCAAATTCCAATCAACGGTTTTTGCAAATATGTTAATGTTACGGTTGATTCATCATTCGGTAATGTTCTTCCGCTTAATTTTAACGGCGATTCTTATACGGATCTCTTGTTGTATAACCAATCCAACAAAATAATTTCCTACCAGGGCAAAAGCGATTATAATTTTGTTAAATCTAACACTACCAATTTACGGTTTGAAATTTCTGTTATAAAACCAATCAACAGGAAACTTGTAAATAACCAGTATGCCTTTCTTTCAAGAAAAAACAGGCGCGTAGGAATTCTGGAAGTAACTGCTT
The DNA here is from genome assembly GCA_964537965.1 of uncultured Melioribacter sp. Classification (GTDB taxonomy): domain Bacteria; phylum Bacteroidota; class Ignavibacteria; order Ignavibacteriales; family SURF-24; genus SURF-24. The sequence continues at coordinate 3,335 of CAZIDB010000241.1, forward strand.
ATGGTTATTGCAGAATAATCAGCGAGCTTAAAATTGATTCTTATCCTGAGGACCTTAGCATTGCCGATGTAAATAAAGATGGAGTAGAGGAATTCTTAGTGTCGGGTAATTCCTTTGACGGGCTTTCTGTTTTTTATATTTCTAATAGAGATCTTATTGAAAGAAAACTTTTAAGCAAAAGATTATTCTCTCATTCTGTTTTTGTTGAACTTAATAATGATGTTTATCCTGATATTGCTGCAATTGACCTGATTCAGAATAAATTGATTTTCTTTTATAATAATTCAGCAGGGAATTACTACGAAGCAAGATCCTTCAGCTTTAATTCAAAATTAACTTTACTGCATGTGCTGGATTTTAATCTTGATGGTTACCATGATGTTTGTGTTGCCGGTAAAGATAAAATAGAAATTTTATTGGGTGATCCTTATTCAAAATACGACAGGAAAATTTCTACAAATACTTCTTACCAGCCGCAAAAACTTGTAACAGCAGATTTTAATAATGACGGTTTAATTGATATAGCTTATATAGACAAATTGCGCTCAATAGTAAGCGTTTTTTATTCTGATGAAAAACAAAAATTTTACCCGGAAGTATCTTATTTGCAAAAACCCGGTTTAAATGATCTTACATTATTCTACAGCAAGTTTGTTAATGGAATAATGTCGTATTCATCGGCAGGCAAACTTCATATCATAGACAGGTTAAGAAGAATTACAGACAGTACAAGTCTTGTTTTTGGAATAAATCCTTCCACGTTAAAATACTTTGATGCGGGCAACGATAAAATTTACGATTTTAGTTTTTTCGACAGGGAAAAAGTAACCCTTAACCTTGTTGTAAGAAACTCTTCTGGAATTCCTGAAAAACTTTACCGGATTAAACTTGAAAGCTCCTGCAGGAATCTTCTTGTTGATGAAACGGGCTCAGCGAAAAAAACATTCTACTGTTATTCAAATAACAGCAGGCTGATTGAGATTATTAGTGTGGACTTCCGGGATAATTCTGTGAATAAAGATAAGTTTTATTCTGTTGGTCCGATTGCGGATGTAAGAGTTAAACGAAATCCTGATGAAGACAGGGCAAAAATTTATATTCTTTCCAATAAAAATAATAATCTTATTTTATCAATCGTTTATTACAAAGATTTCCGGTATTCTGTTTCCAACTCAAATGTACTTGCAAAAAGTATATGGAATGCAAAACTTTCTCTTGAAGATCAGACCGGGATATATTACTGGACAAATGAAAATAACACTTTCATCTTTGAAAAAATTGTTGTTAATAATGATTTGAATCTTCAGCAGAAAGTGTTCAGCTATAAACTGGAATCCACAGATGTAAGATCTATTGCAATGCTTGTCGGCGATATTTTTAACCGCGATGAAAATGATGCGATTAGTTTTGTAAGAAGCTCCGATAAAAAAGATGTAATTTTTTCTACGGGATCAAACAATTATAAACTTAAGCTTGACACCAAAATGAAAAGACTTAATCTTAACGATGAATCATTGTTTAATTTGTTTGAAATGCGGTTTAACGGATTAAACAAATTGTTCGCGATAAGCCAGGATTCTAAAACGCTTAACAAACTTGAACTGCTTTTCAGAAAAAAATCTCTGAACAGTACTGAACTTGTCGAGGCAGAAAATATTCAAAGTTACTTTATAAAAAATCTTAATTTCAAAAACTATCATTTTGTATATATTGATAAATCCGAACATTGCATAACAATAAAAGAGATTGCATGAAACCAACATCGAAATTCTTTGCGCTATTAATACTGGTTGCTACTGTTTACGGGCAAACAGAAATAACAAAAGAAAAACTTGATTCGCTTTATTACAAATTTTTAAGTACGCATAATGTTACCAACATTAAATTTCCATCACCTTCTACGGCAGATGAAGGAACGATAAAATGCGGCTTTGGTTTGAATGCTGAAATAAAATATTACTTTGACCAGTTCACACCGGAACAGCAATTTGCTTTGCAAAAGGTGATGAGCAGACCGGATCTTCAGACGAGTATTGTTTCAAAATCCGGTAAGTTCAGGATTCACTTTGATGAAACAGGAACAAATAAACCAGCTTATGAACCAACCCTGAGCGCACTTGAAAATGCACAACTTGTTGCAGACGCATTTGATTCTTCGTATAACTTTGAAGTTGGATACTTAAAATATCCTGAACCACCAACTGATAATTACCTTGGCGGTGATAATTTATATGATATCTACATTCATAGTTCAACATATTATGGTGAAACCCATCCGGAGAACTCGCTTGGAAATAATAAGTATGTTTCTTATATAACTCTTGAGAATGATTTCTGGGATAAATATAATAGCGGTGCATACAAATTTTTTACTCAGGGTATAAATGCGGTACGGGTTACAGCAGCCCATGAATTTCACCATGCAATTCAGATTGGTAATTATGCTTACAGACCAGATGAGTTGTATTTTTTTGAAATGACTTCTGTTTCTATGGAAGAATTTGTTTTCGATTCGGTCAACGATTATTATAATTATTTAATTGATTTCTTTTATAAACCAGCTTGTTCGTTTTCGGAATTCACATATACTAATGCAATTTATGGCCAGGGTATATGGAATATTTTTCTTTTCGAGAAGTACGGAACAATTACTTACGATATTATTAAACGTCAGTGGGAATTGTTCAGACAAACTTCAGCTCTCGAAGCAATTAATATGAGTCTTTCAGAAAACCAGATTTCATTCAAACAGGCATTAAATGAATTTGGTGTTTGGTGTTACCTTACAAACTACAGGAAGAGCATTCAAACAGAAGGCTATTCGTTTTCCGAAGGTAAAAATTATCCGGTGTTAAAACCAAGCGCTTCACGGATTTTTTCCGGTACAGACAGCAGCTTTGCACTTTCAACAAAACCAATGGCGAATAATTTTGTAAGAGTATTAAGCAATAACGGTACATATATAGATACTATTATTGCTATTGTTACAAATGCGGATTTTACCAACGGTCTGTCTTCACCCAACAGCGACTTTGCCTTTATGCTGAATATGTATAATTACGAAGCTGCCGGTTCACAGAAAATTACAAATAATTATTATGCTAAACTTACAACTACAAATGACTTTTATAAATTAGCCACAATCTTTAATAACCAGGTTAATCCGGGTGAAAATTCTACAATCGTTTCTGCAGAATATATTTTTCCAAACCCGTTCAGGTATTCAAAGCAGAGCAAAATATATATCCCTGTAGAATATAATGTTGATATGTTTGCAAGCTTTAATATTTATTCTGTTGATATGAACCTTGTCTATTCTTCCGACGGTAAAATTCAAACTCTTTTTGATAAGTTCGTTTTGTCGTGGGATGGATTTGATAATAACCATAAAAAATTGCCGACCGGTGTTTATATTTACATAAGTAATTCAGACAATAAACTAAAAAAGGGCAAGCTGGTTATTTATAATGACTGATTACTTGGTCAACTGTGAGAATATTAATAAGAGCTTTGGACGAAGACTTGTATTCAAAAATATAAATCTTCTTTATAAAGATTCCGGTGTTTATG
>CAZIDB010000242.1:0-5368 GCA_964537965.1 uncultured Melioribacter sp.
AAATTCAATTACATTATTTTTTACCTCAGTTATTTCATCTCCCATACTTCCGGTAACATCAAGTACAAAAACAATATCCGCAGAATGAACACCGCCGGTAGTATCTTTCATTAAAGAGTAATCCTGAATCCTGTCTCCGTTTTCATAAAGGAAGATATTCTCATTTGCCAGGTTTGAAATGAGCGCTTCGTTCTCCACGTTCACAACATGAAAGGTAAAATCAACAACAGGAAGATTTGATAAACGGAGAGTATCAATCACAACAGTTAATCCTGAATCTGATACTGGTGTGGCAGGAATAAAAACATTCCGACGAATTTCATCAAGCAACTGGCTATTATTTTTAATCTGAATGACAGCTTCTGATATTTTATCTTCATAACTTATGCTTGAACCAACGGGAATTTTATAATCAGAAATTTTATTTCCATCAATATAAACTGAGTATTGGCTTGAAGCAGGAGTTAATCCTGAAGTCAGTTCAACATCAATACTTGCATTTGAAACGGCAGTATTAGGATTATAAACCTCTGCATAAGTGTTCAGCGAACGCGGGAATAACACACCATCTTCAATTGAAATGAAATTTGGTAAATCCCATCTTGTAAATACTTGTGATGAGAAATCAGGTTCAACTAAGGCAATAGTTACTTCCGTCGTTAACTCTTCACCTGTTAAAAGCTTTTTTGAATTCAATAATGTTTTTATGACAAGATCATATAATGTTCTCAATTCACTTTGAGAAAATGTCATGCTGTTATCGTTATAAATATCAACCCAGTTGCCAGCCATAATGCCAACTGGTCCATCAAATATTAATTCTGTTCCTATTCCTTTTGCTCCGGTTGATCTTTCCCATATTATTGTTTGCGGATGTGAGTAATCAACTACAAGCATAGTATCGTTTACTAAAAAGTTTTCTCCGTATTTGAATGAACCATCTCCCCATTTGCCAAGCGCAGGATCAATTACTAATCCGGATCCAAAGGTATGAGACTGGGAATCAAGATTAGTAATTCTCTGTATAATTTTCACGCTTTTTCCGTCATCTTGAAGCGTCATAAAAAATTCAAGTGAGAAAAGATTTTCTGCCATAGTGGAAATTGACAGAGTTTTATTTTCCATGCCCGGTAATGTCTTTCCTGTTTCAGTAAAATAATCTTCGTACCTGTACCATTCTCCATCAATTGAAAATAAAGGATAAGAAGTTTTAGCGTATGGATGCCCATAAGTTACCTGGCAGTTGTTATCCAATAATCCTGCGGATAAACCATTGGTTGTACCAATTGTAAAATAACCTCCGGCAATCATTGTAATTTCTAAACTATTGTTGCTTAGCTCCCGGGATAATTCATTCGAAGTTGATTTATTCAATCCGTTATTACCGGTTTGCACAATGTCATAATCAGATTTTCTCTGGCAGAAAACTAAAGATGAAGTAACCAGAAGTAGTAGAATTATTTTTTTCATAGTAGCTCCTGTTTTAATGAATTACCTTACAAGAACCATTTTGCGTGTGTACCTGAAGTCACCTGCTTCAAGTGTATAAAAATAAGTACCGCTTGGTACAAACATTCCGTTAGAATTCCTGCTGTCCCAGGTTACAGAATAAACTCCTGGCGCTTTATCGTCATTTACCAAAAATCTTACAAGTCTTCCCAGTACATCATAAATCCTGATTGTTACGTGATAAGTTGATTTATTATCCGGCAACGAATACTTAATTGTTGTTGTAGGATTAAACGGGTTCGGATAGTTTTGTTCGAGTACAAATCGCTTTGGTAAGTTCTTTCCACTATTAACATCAGTAGTTGAAGGATCAATATACATAGCGGTGTAAGGAGTTAGGATTTGAAATTTCAGACTTAATTCTATAACCTGGTTTTTTAATTCTTCAGTTTCGCCATAAATCTGAATTAGGTCAAGAATGTGGTTAATTTTTGCTTTAGCCCAAAGTCTTGGTACGAATTTATGTCCGCCAATTGTGTCTGCGAAATAAATCTGTTGTGAAAAAGAAACCGGTTTAGACATCATCTTACCGCTTACAGACACATTATACAAACCATTTCCATTGTATAATCCTAATTGCATTATCTGGCTTCCCCAGAATAAATCATTCGTTGCTTTGGGATAAATATCCCATGTAACTAAGCTGCTGAAATCAACATCAATATCCGTAAGTACCGGTTTAGAAATTCTCTGAAAGTGATCATTAACTACCAAAGCAATGCTGTCATCCGAAGTAATAAATTTAACATAGCCATGATTTTCAGAAGCTATATTTCCAAGCAGAGATTTACTAATGTCATCTCCAACACCAAATGGAAATATCCTTACTGATTTTGTATTGTATCTTTTAGTGCGGTTCAGAATTGAATCCTGGTTTTTCTCTCCCCATGTAGGATAACCATCAGTAAGAAAAACTAAATTGTTGGAAGAAGAGTCTCCATAACTTTGCTGCAGGGATGATTTGAGAGATTCATCGATATTTGTCATTCCAAGTGCATACAAATTCTGGACGTACAATTTCGCATCGGCAATGTTATTTGCGGAAGCCTCAACAAGATCAGGTTTGAATTTTTCCACAAAGGTGCCAAAGGTAATTATGTTGAAGCGGTCAATTGAATTCAGATGATCAATAAAATTTTTCAGCGCTTCTTTAACCTGCTCTATCCTTGTTCCTTCCATACTTGATGAAACATCCGCAGTAAAGACAATATCTTTCGGTATAACATCATTGGAGTCTAATTTATCCGGCGGCGTTATCCATAAAGCATAAAAGCTGTCATCACCTATTGAATCTTTTGGAGAAGGGGTGTAAGTAAGAATATTATAATTAACCTCAGTACGGTCAGTTTCAAATTGAACTAAGAGGTCTTTATCAGGATAAAAATTTTCATCACCATAAAAAAGTTTGTAATGATTATCAGCAATCTTATCAAGCTTTGTAGCGGTTGAATTACCATGACTTGGTGAAGTAAAACTTGTGTAAGAATATTTTGATTGAGCTTCAAGGTTTAGTGAAACCAACTGCAACGGCTTGGATGAAAGCCCCATTGTATTCAGTTGAAATTTATATTCAACAACTCCAAGGTCATACTTCAACGGTTCAATATAAGTTACTTCTGTGCGAACTTCGCTTAATGCATTAACAGGTACAATGCTTAAGCGGAAAAGATTATCACCAAGTTCTTCAAGTAAGGCAGGATCCAGCCACTGGCGCAACTTTTCATTGTATTGATTAACAGCTTCCTGCCTTTCTTTAATTTCAGCAACATATCTCTGGTTATTAACCCAATAGACCAATTCCGTTATTGTAGCATCTTCAGGTAAAGGAAAGATATAGATTGTTTCAACGGAATTGTTCAATTCATTATAGAAAGTCTGATCGATATGAGTAACCGCAACCTGTTCCTGGATATCTACAGTTGTGTTTACTTTCTGAATCCACATTTTGTTATAATTCTGTGTGCTCCATCTTGGTCTTGAGAACAATGCACCTACAGCCATTATTTGCTGGGAAGAAGTAATTATAATAATGCTGATAAGGAAAAAAGTTTTTAGTAGTATTTTTATTTTCATAATAGCCCCGCACCTTGTTTATTATTTTGAAGGCAAGAAAGACAATTATTATTCCACAGGAAAATTATTCAATAAATCAATGAAACAAAATTATTTTTATAAAATTACATGCGAAAATTTTTCGGGATGGAAATATTTTGCGGAGGGAAAATGAAATGAGATGGAGATTATAATAGAATTATCCTCCTCCCATTTATTCCAATTCGTGCAAGCTGACTGATATCTTTAAATTCATTAATGTTTTCAGAATTAATGGTAATCGACTAAGTATTTTACTTACCATATGCATTTTTACTAATCATTGCTCAATCAAACTCCTCTCTGTCTCTAACAAAGAGGAGTTTAATATTACTTTAAACTAATTCATGAATTAATGAGTTTTTTCTTCTTCAATAACTTTTGTAGTTCCCTTCTTTGCCCTTATTTGCAATTTACTCCAAGAGTAATCTTCAAATCTTGTAGGTCTTGTTATTTTGTAAAGTGTTTCACCTGCATTCATTATTTCATGCATCATGTCCCATAGTTCATTAAGTCTTGCTGTATTTTCAACAATATGATTTTCATTTGTTTTCAGTTTATTATATTGTTCAGTATTAGCATCCTTTAATGATTTATGTATATTCATAAGTGAAGTTCGAGCTTCATCTGAATAACCCTTATGCTTTAGTGCAGTAATGTTATCATCAATATTTTTCAATACAATTTTAAGTTTTTCGGTAAAACCTTCAACATCTCCTTGGGAAATTCTATCCAATACTGTTTTTATTCCAAAATCATCCGGTTTAATCCTTAAACTTGTTGTTCTTGTAACATAACCCTCAAGTCTGCTCAACAAATCCTTTGAAGAATTCATCAGATTTGTCATTCTGTTATTCAGAAAAGAAATCTCATCCTTTAAATTTTGGGGATGGATAATTTCATCAACTTCAGTAAGTGTGGTTTTGAAATTTGTTATGAATCTTTCGTTGAAGTTTGGAGAATAGTTAATGAAATCTGTTTTATCTCTTTCGAGACTGGTTAATAGTAAACTGCCGACAACTGGAAGTTCTTCATATCGGCAGTTAAACTTTTTTAAAGTTTTTCCTGCCATAATTGTGCCCTCTTATTTATTATAGAATTGATACCGTCAGTAAATTAATCTATTGGATTACAAATAGCAATCTAAAAATTAGATATAAATAGCCCGTATAATAACTCCTCTGCTCCTAAAACAATCATTAATTACCTGTAACCTTCGAAATGTAATTATGTCTAAATATCAGAATTTCAATTGCTTTAAAATGGAGAACTAAGTGAATAAACTTTTAATATTAATTGTCATTTTTCTCTCGCTCAATTCAAATATTTCAATTGCTCAGGGTCTTGAAGTCAGGCTTACTTTTAATGAAGCGGTAAGCAAAGAGCCGCTTACAGGCAGAGTACTGTTATTTTTCAACAAGAATACTAATGCTTCATTCAATAGTCCAAGAATTAGCAATCCTGTACCTTCATTCGCAGTGGATGTTAAAGATTGGAAGCAAGGTGAATTCTTAACGATCACAAGTAAAGATGTTACCAACTGGATGGGAAACCTTGACTCATTAGCAGGATGGTACGCAGTGCAGGCAGTAATTAAAACAAATACACAAGAGAGATTTTTAGGTGCTGCCGGTAATGGTTATACAGATAAGAATGTTATCTATATTGAAAATGGAAACAATAAATGCCCTGTAAATCTGCTGTTTAATGTAACTTCACCCGGAAGAAGAAAATTTCGTGAGACAGATCTTATAAAAGAAATAAAAAT
>CAZIDB010000242.1:5468-6874 GCA_964537965.1 uncultured Melioribacter sp.
AAAGATTGGATAAATCTTGATAAACTTCTTGGCTGCGGAGAACAAATGTATTCGTTTGATGCAGCTTTTAGTAAACGGGACAAAGATGGAAAACCTGAACATCTGTTTGATTGGGAAACAGGAAAAGTTAGTCCTGAAGTGGCTAACTCCTGGGCAAAATATGATTTGAGTAAAGTTGTGACTAAGCTTGATAACAAACAAAAGAAAATGTTATCTAATAAAATTCATATTTATGTTGGTGAGGATGATGAACTCGGTTTAAACATCCCGGTTAAGGCTTTTAAGAATACTTTAGAAAAATCCGGTATTAATTCCGAGATTGTATTTTTTGAGAAAGGTGGTCACTCAAATTTGTGGACAGAAGAACTTAAAAACAGTATTCATTATCAGATCGATGCAATTTTAAAAGAAAAATAATTCCACTGAAAAAATTATTTATATCAATACATAATAAACAGAATTATATTTTACGAGATTAAATTCTTGCTCTTACTCCAGCCTAAGGCTGGTAAACTTAATATTGCTCTTATTCTTTACCTTACCATTATTTATTGTTCGTTAACATCAACTTTTATTTACGTTTTTTTAAAAAGAGTTGCACAACAGTCAATATTCTATTATCCATTAACTTAGCTTCGCCCAAGATGACAATTCTTTTTTTGGTCAGCACACTATTCTTAAAAACCATTATTTTATTATTTTCTCAAGAGATTTTATCAAGTGTGGCAGATTATATTGTATCGTGTCCCAAACGCGGTTAACATCAACTTCAAAATATCCATGTATCAATCGGTTTCTCATTCCTGTAATGTCTTTCCATAGTACATCAGGATTTTGCAAACATGTTTCTTTAGATATTTTTGCTGCGGCTTCTCCAATTATTTCAATCTCTTTAATAACTGAGAGGATGAGTATTCTGTTTTTCTTAAACTCTCTTTTCTTTATACCTTTTACAAATGACAACGCTTCTACAGAAGCTTCAATCATATGTTGTATTCTGAATTTATCTTCCGGCTTCATATTTTACTTCAGCTTCTTTAATAACTGTATCCCGGAAATACCTGCTGAGTTCATCAGGAGTTCTTAAATCTACTTTCATATCTAACAAATCGGATAGTTCTCTTTCCATTCTAGACATATCTAGTAAACCTATTTTGGCTCCTTTATCGAATTCTACAAGCAAATCAATATCACTCTTTCTGCTGTTAGAGTTTTTCAAGAAAGAACCAAAAAGCGATAGTTTTGAGATACGGTTTACTTTGCAGTAGTTAATAATTGCATCTCTATGTTTTGCAAGTAATTCTTTCATATTAATCTATCCTGAATTTATTTCACTCACTAAAATAGCAAATTAATAAAAGCAGTCAAGGTCCATACCTTAAATGTGAATACATTTTGTTTTGTCA
>CAZIDB010000243.1:0-1838 GCA_964537965.1 uncultured Melioribacter sp.
GATCACGTAGGCAGCCAGGCTGGAGAAATTTATGCTCCCGGTGCAAATGATAATGCCTCCGGTTCTGCTGCTGTACTTGAAATGGCGAGGACGTTCGCAAAAAGTAAAATCAAACCGAAACGATCAATCATATTTGTTTTATTTGCCTGCGAGGAAATTGGTTTATACGGCGCAAAGCATTTTGTCGAGAACTCACCTGTTCCTCTTGAAAAAATTACTGCTATGATCAATCTTGATTGTGTCGGTTACGGAGACTCGATCCAGGTTGGTAATGGAAAAAGTGCACCCGAACTGTGGCAGACCGCAAAAAGAAATGATTCAATTTATACAAAACAGATGTGCCTTAATACCTGGCTGGGTGGTGGTGCAGATGCTACTCCTTTTCATCAGAAAGGAATACCCTGCGCCTATTTTGTAACAAAGAACAGTTATGAACATCTTCACTGTATAACAGATAAACCCGAAACGCTGAACAAAGAATTGTTTGAAAAGATAGTCCGGCTTGCATACTTAACTGCATCCAATGTTGCGGATGGAAATTATAAGAGAGAAAAAATTAAATAGATAAATAAAAAGCCTACCCCTTGCCGAAGGCATCCCAGCGCAGGCTGTTGCAGAAAAACATATTTTATCGTGGTGAGCGGAGTCGAACCACGAAAACAAATTAAAATCATCCCTCGACTTCGCTCGGGATGTGTAATTATCAAGTTATGCAACACCCTGCTTTGGGAATATCCCCTTCCAAAGGAAGGGGACTTTTAAAATGGAAAAAATAAAATGATAACAAACGAATATTCTAAATACTGGCTGCTTGATAGCGAAATAGATTTTTTAAATCATGGTTCATTCGGTGCCTGCCCAATTCCGGTTTTGGAAAAACAGAATTATTACCGTGAACTGATGGAAAAAGAGCCGGTTGCTTTCTTCATACGTAAGTTTGATGAGTTGTATTACGATGCAAAGAGAACCCTTGCAGAATTGGTTTCTGCCAATACAAATGATATTGTATTCGTTCCAAACGCAACCACCGGAATAAATGCTGTACTTCATTCACTTGATTTTAAACCAGATGATGAATTGCTTACTACAAACCATGTTTATGGTGCATGTAAAAACTTGATGAATTATATCTGCAAACGAACAGGAGCAAAACTTGTTTTTGCCGATGTTCCTTTCCCAATTAAAAAAGAAGAAGAGGTTACGGAAGCTGTTTTATCAAAAGTAAGTGATAAAACGAAAATCGCATTGATAGACCATATTACTTCACCAACAGGATTAATTTTTCCTGTTGAACAGATTGTAAAAGAACTTGAAGTAAAAGGAATTGATGTAATTGTGGATGGAGCACATGCGTTAGGTTCTGTTCCGCTTAATGTTGAACAATTTGGCGCCGCTTATTACACTGCTAACTGCCATAAATGGTTATGCGCCCCAAAAGGTTCTGCATTTCTTTATGTAAGACCGGACAAGCAGAGAGAAATTCATCCTGCAATTATAAGTCATCCGCATGTTGATCATCCTTCCAATCCTCACTCACAATTTCAAAGTGAGTTTTACTGGACAGGCACAAATGATTTTTCTGCTTACCTCTGTTTACCCGAAGCAATTAAGTTTATGGATTCATTAATGGAAGGCGGAATTAAAAAGTTAATGGGAAGAAACAGGAATCTTTCTCTGAAAGTACGAGAAATGATTTCTGACGTAATTAGCATTGAACCTGCTGCACCAAAAGATATGCTTGCCTCACTCTGTTCTTTCCCTTTACCGGATGGCAATGATTCAGGTCCGTTTCCATTTGATTACATTGATCCTGTACAGGATTTACTTTATGTTGATTA
>CAZIDB010000243.1:1938-6813 GCA_964537965.1 uncultured Melioribacter sp.
CAGAATTTGCATTTGCCTTTGTTAACATAATTGTTAAGTATTGAGAAGCCTTTTCTTTCAATAAGCAGTTTATAACACTTGGGGCAATAAGTGTTCTCCGCCCAATGCCCCGGCACATTACCAATATAAACGTATTTCATTCCGGCTTTAACAGCAATGTCTCTTGCTTTCTCTAATGTTTGAACAGGCGTTACCGGAAGATGAGTTAGTTTGTAAAGCGGAGAAAATCTTGTAAAGTGAAGCGGGCATTCGTTTAGATTATTTTTAACAAGCCAATTACACATTTTTTTTATTTCATCAAGATTGTCAGTCCAGCCTGGAATTACAAGGTTAGTAATCTCAAGCCATACATTTTCTTCTTTTAATATCTTCAATGATTGCAGTATTGTTTCTAGTTTAGCTTCAGCTAGTTTTTCATATGTATTATTATCAAAACATTTCAGGTCAATGTTTGCTGCATCAAGCTGTTTGGCAAGCTCTCGGAGCGGTTTCTCGTTTATATATCCATTTGATTTAAGAATGTTCTTAATTCCATTCTGATGTGCAATCTTAGAAGTATCAAGAGCATACTCGTAAAAAGTTGTTGGTTCGGAATATGTGTATGCTATCGTTTCGCAATCATTTTGTTTAGCCAACTGAACTACTTTTAAAGGCATCATATCATAGTTCTGTGTATCCTTTGGATTTGATTGTGAGATTTCCCAGTTCTGGCAGTTAAGACACCTCAGGTTACATCCGGCACAAGCAATTGAAAACGCTTTTGCCGTCGGCATAAAATGAAATAAAGGTTTCTTCTCAACAGGATCAATATGAACCGCGCAGGGATTTCCGTAAGCAATAGAATATAATTTGCCTTTATAGTTAACCCTGTTACGGCAAACCCCTGTTTCACCTTCATCAAGAGAACATTCGTTCGGACATTTTTTGCAATACACACCAGTAGAAGTCTTTTCATAGTAAAGAGCTTCTTTACTCCACTTCCACAAATCATTATTTGGCTTTGGAGAAATTTTATTAAATACAGTTCCTGCAAGAGCATCAACATTTTCCAAACCAAAACATAATCCGGCTGCACCAAGTGAACAGAACTTTAGAAACTGCCGCTTGTTTAGTTTGTTGTATTCAATAATCTCTTTCATAACAAATTTAATTTAATTATAACAGAAAATATTTATTTCTATTTACAATATAAGATTTTCCGATTATTTTAATGCAGAAGTTAATTAAATGGAAAAGAGTGAAAGAGATTAAGAGAATGGATAAAAAATATAATAGAGAATATGCCTTAGGTAAAGTTAAGGAATTGGGACATTTGCTTAAAGAGAACGGGATTCGCATTTCCGCAATTTATCTTTTTGGTTCTTACGTAAACGGTGAAACAGATCTTGAATGGTCAGACATTGATGTTGCAATAGTTTCCGACGACTTTAGCGGCTTCAGGATTAACGATAATAAAATGCTGATTCCTCTTTCAGTAAAAGTGGAGCCAAGAATAGAAACCCATCCTTTCAGAATCAAGGATTTCCAGGATTCACCATTTGTCCGGGATGAAATAATCAATAAAGGAATTTTGGTAAAAATATAATTTTACTTTTTTTAATAACGAAATGATTTATTTTTTTCCTCTCAATACTGTAAACAATCCCGCAATAAAATTAACCGCTCCAATTATTATTGCAACACGGGTAACTCCAATTAGCGGAATAAACAACGCGGAAACAAGTAAAGCTCCAAGAGCAGAGCCAATCAAATCTACGCTGTAAAGCCTTGAAACAATCGAGCTGACTTTTCCCTTTTTCAATTTTGGTTGCAAGCGCATCAGCATTTTCCAAACCAAAGCACAATCCCGCAGCGCCAGGTGAACAGAACTTTAGAAACTGCCGCTTTGAAATCCGGTTAAACTCAATTATATCTGACATAAGAAATGTTTTCCATTTCTACTTTAAAACTATTTTTTATCTTTACTTGAATCAATTACTGAAATGGTATTATCTCTTAACAAGAAAATTTTATTTTCAATATTGTTTAATGTAATATTTTCTAAAAACCAGGTGAGTTTTTCAATAATGTTTTTTCTGTTTGGTTGAGAAAGATTTATAACAATTAAGCCATAATGTTTTAGATAAGAAAAAGGAATGGTGTGAAAGAAATCTTTATCAGTTGTTAGAAAAACGGCCCTATTCTCCAGAGCAAGTTCAAATAAAGAATGATCATCTAAACCTTCTTTATTTGTACCTCGAATATCGATGGTTTGATGTCCCTGATTTCTTAATACTACTTCTGCCATTTTAGGAATATTTTCATCTAAAAAGAAAATCATTATACAAATCGCTGATACGGATAATTTTCGAAATTTGTTAAATGACTTCCATATGCTAGTGCTGCATAGATATCTTCTTTTGTGATATTAGGATAATCCTCTAAGATTTCTTCAATAGTTTGACCAGCAGATAATGCTCCTAAAATATTTGATACTAAAACACGAGTGCCTTTAATGGTTGGTTTACCGTGACAGATTTTTGGATCTAAAACTATTCTATCTTCCATCTGATGCCTTTTTACTTTGGATTAATATAATGAAAAATAAGTTTTCTTAGAATGAATGTTTTTCTCTCTTATTTCGTTAAAGCCAATTCTTTCTTCCTGTTTACAACTGTAAACACTCCCGCAACTAAATTAACTGCTCCAATTATTATTGCAACACGGTTAACGCCAATTAGCGGAATAAACAACGCGGAAACGAGTAAAGCTCCAAGAGCAGAGCCAATCAAATCTACGCTGTAAAGCCTTGAAACAATCGAGCTGACTTTTCCTTTTTCTATTTTAGTTGCAAGAGCAAAAGCAACGCCGGTTAAAAACGCAATTGAAAACGTCATCAGGTAGAAGACAGAATGAACAACTATAACATTATCTTTAACCAGGCTAAGCAATTGCATTATCACAGGGAAAAGAAAAGAGTAAACAGCAATTAAGGATTGTACTTTACTAAAACTTACCAGATCATTTTTCTTTATTATCTTTTCATAGAATTTTGATCCGGCAGCAAGACCAGCCATAAATATTGTAATGATAATTCCAGTTACCTGGTAAACGTAACCGTAAATAATCTGGAAAGAAATCAAGAGAATAACCTCGATTGAAGAGGCAGAGAATCCAGCGCAGAAAATTCCAGCACCAACCAGATTTGTTTTATACAACGTAAAAAATATTATTACCAAAATAATTAGGGCAGGAATCCAGTAATTGAATTCAAAATAATTCAGCCACTGAACTAACTGCAGGTAATAGGAAACCGGATTAAAATCTTTGTTGATATAAGATGTTCTGTTTATCCTGCTTTGGAGATACTGGCTTCGCTGACTAAGAATTCCATCATCAAGGTAATATTGATTTACATAAAGATTAATAATTCCTCTTTCAGAAATCATTTTGCCGATGTTTATGTTCAGCTTTGAATCCGAAGCGAGATAAAAATCTTTTAACCCGGGAACAATAAGAATATTTTTAAAGGATGTTTTAAGCGTATTGTAAATTGTTGTATTTATATTTCCCGCTTTTGCAGAAACGTAATCCGTAGCAGGAAGAAGACTAAGAGAAACCACAGCATCACTATTCAGTTTCTGTTTAAGTTCAGCAAAAAACTCTTTTGTGTAAAACCGGTTGAACTGTGCAGTTAGTGGCTCGGGTAAATTTACAAGAACAACATCATACTTATAGGAAGTTTTTCTTACAAACATTCTTGCGTCTTCACTTACAACATTTATTCTTTTATCATTTAATGAATTTGTAAACTGCTCGCCCGCTTTAATAATCCAGGAATTTATTTCCACGTAATCAATTCTATCAACATTGTATTTCAGTATTTCGTTTGTGGTGCCGGAAATTCCTCCGCCAATTAGCAGAACGCACTTTGGATTCTGATGTTGTATCATTGCATAATGAACAGCTTCTTCGTTAGTTGCTGCATCATTTGTGGAAAAAAGTAATGTGCCGTTCTCAAAAAAGTTTTTCTGACTGCCCTGCTCAGTAATTGTAAGATTTCCGTATGGAGTATCCTTATAGAAAATAATCTGCTGCTCCGGGAAAAGATATTTTCTTGTTGAATAATCAAAATCACTTAACCACAAAGTCACAGTTATAAACGCAAGAATTAATACTGTAACCGTTCGAATTATCTTTCCGAAATGTTTCCAGACCAGGGTTACAGCAACAACAAAATTTACAAACAGCAATAACTTCAAACTCTGGAATGTAGACATAAAGAATATCAGCACAACACTAAATAAAAAACCTCCAACCAGACTGCCCAAAGATTCAACCGAGTAAACCTTGCTTATTAAATTTGATTCATTCTTTCCCGAAGCATTTACTGCTAACAATGAAAATGCAAAACCGGAAACAATACAGAAAGGTAAAAGCAAAATAAACGAGCTGTAAATGATTTGGTAAATTCCAATCATCTCACCGGTAAGAAAAACTAGGTTCCTTAAATATCTTAATAAGTAAACAGTAACAAGAGGAAGTACTCCCAACAAAATACATAACAGGATTATAAGCGCGTTTTGATTTTTAATCTTTTCAGAAATTTTTCCAATGAATGAACCAAGCCCGGTAATAATCATCCAGTTGCCAAGAATAATTCCTATTACAAGCTCATTGCCGTAAAAGACGGAAAGAAATTCCCTGAGTAAAATTATTTGTGTAATTGTGGAAGTAAAACCAAGAGATAAGATTGGAAATACAGAAATCTTATTTTCTATTCGGGTGTTCAATTCAACTTAATGAAATCTGGTTTATAAAATATTTACTTCTCAAATTCTTTCTCGCTGAATACAAGCGCTTCATAAACATAAATGTCCGCGTTCTTCCAGCCGT
>CAZIDB010000244.1:0-6807 GCA_964537965.1 uncultured Melioribacter sp.
CGCTTGCCAACGGATTTACAGTCCGCCCCGGCTCTCCAACTCCGGCGTCCGCCCGTAGTTTTACCTGAAAAATGAACTCCAAATATATTTTTTATATTTTTAAAATGCAAGATTTGTACTAAATTATTTCGAATCTACTTTATAAATTCATCTTAAAAATCCCGGAAAAAATTTATGAAAAATTCAATGATTCCACAATTCCCTATCCAGACTCCGGTATTGAACTGCTTCACTTATATGATTTACCTGGATATTTTGGCAAAGATCTAAATCTGCTATCGTTCTGCTGACTTTCAGTATTCTGTCATATGCTCTGGCAGATAAGCCAAGCTTTGACATTGCCAGTTTTAGTATTTCCATTCCAGCAGTATCAAGTGAACAAAAATATTTTATTTCCTTTGTCCCCATACCAGAGTTATTATAAATGTGCTTAAATTCAGAAAATCTTTTTATCTGGACTTCTCTTGCTTTCATAACTCTTGCTCTAACAGCACTTGAGGGTTCACTTACAACAGTTGAAGATAATTCTCTATATTTTACTGCAGGGACCTCAATATGAATATCAATTCTATCTAAAAGCGGACCGGAAATCTTAGCCATATACTTCTGTATTTGAGGAGTTGAACAAGTACACTGCTTAGTCGGATCAGAATAAAATCCGCAAGGACAGGGATTCATAGCAGCGGCTAACATGAAATTAGCCGGGAATTCGATTGACATTTTTGAACGACTGACTGTAACTTTTCCATCTTCCAACGGTTGCCTTAAAACTTCCAATACATTTTTTTTGAATTCCGGTAATTCATCTAAAAATAATACACCATGGTGAGCAAAAGAAACTTCTCCCGGACGAGGGAATGAACCACCTCCCACCAAGGCAGCATCTGAAACTGTATGATGAGGACTTCTGAAAGGCCTTTCAGTAATTAAAGCTTTTTCCCTTGGAAGAATGCCCGCAATAGAATGGATCTTTGTTGTTTCGAGCGCTTCATCTAAAGTTAAAGGAGGCAAAATTGTCGGCATTCTTCTGGCAAGCATAGTTTTCCCGGATCCTGGAGGACCTATCATTAAAATATTATGACCACCGGCGGCGGCAATTTCAAGTGCCCGTTTTACATTTTCTTGCCCTTTAACATCTGAAAAATCAACATGATACTTATTTACAGAGGAAAAGAGTTCATCTTTATCGACTGTAACCGGAATTGCCGGACTTTCTCCGGTAAGAATAAGACACAACTCTTTAAATGAACTGATTCCAATAACCTCAATACCATCCACAATAGCTGCTTCTTCAGAACACTCTTTAGGCAAAACAATTCTTTTAATTCCTTTCTTTTTTGCTTCTGCCGCAATTGGTAAAGCACCTTTAATTGATCTTATCGAACCATCAAGGGATAATTCACCCAGGAAAATTGTATCCTCAAACCACGGAGAATTATTTAATTGTTCACTTGAAGTCATGATACCGAGAGCGATTGCAAGATCAAAAGAACTACCTTCTTTTTTAACATCTGCAGGTGCCAGGTTTATGGTAAATTTTTTATTTGGAAACGGAAAGTCGCTGTTTTTAATTGCTGCAGTAACCCGTTCACGACTTTCTTTTACAGCGTTATCAGGTAAGCCAACAATTATAAATCCGGGCAGGTTTTTCTCACAATGTGTTTCTACTTCAACAAGAAATGCATCAATTCCATAAGTAGCACTGGAGTAAATTTTTGAAAGCATCTATTCATCTCTATTGATTTTCAATCATCATAAAAATGAGAGAACGACCATCGAGTTAATGCTATTTGAAACTCCTTATAAAATCTAGTCTATCCTGTAACTGGTTAATTGGTTTTAAAAGTTTATCCTTTCCAAAAATAGCATCTTCCCTGTTTGTAAATATTAATTCATAATCTTTACTCATTACAATTGCCTCTTCGGGACAAACTTCTTCGCAAAATCCGCAGAAGATACACCGAAGCATATTTATTTCAAATTTGATTGGAAATCTTTCTTTATCCAGATCAGTTTCTGACGCTTGAACTTCAATGGCAAGAGACGGACAAACCCTTGCACATAACCCGCAGGCGACACAGCGTTCAATTCCATTTTCTTCCTGAACTAAAACCGGACGACCGCGATATGATGCAGGCGGAATAAACTTTTCTTCAGGGTACTCCATCGTAACTTTGGGACGAATAATATTTTTAAAGGTAAGTACCAATCCTTTAATAATTTCCGTAATGTAAAGGCTCTCCCAAAAACTCAAATCTTTTTTTCTTTTTTTCTCAGGCATATCTCGTCTTCGCTCGATATTTGCAAAATGAATTCTACTATTAAAACGATTTATAGTTTGAATATCATGATCAGGGCAGCGACCCAGATGATATTCAAAAGAGAAAGAGGAAACATAACTTTCCATCCAATATTCATAAGCTGATCATATCTGAAACGCGGAATACTCCAGCGTATCCATATGAAAAAGAATAACAATGCAGCCATTTTAATTAAAAAGCTTGCGATTTGTATTATTACAACTAAAGTGGATGATAAACCAAATTTATCTATATACGGGAATTGCCATCCGGCAAGGTATAAGGTTACAATCATTGCAGATGCAATTATCATATTTGCATACTCTGCTAAAAAGAAAGCTGCAAACTTCATACTGCTGTATTCTGTATGATAACCTCCAACAAGTTCAGGTTCAGCTTCCGGTAAATCAAACGGCAGCCTGTTGGTTTCTGCAAATGCCGAAACAACAAAAGTTATAAAACCAATTGGTTGAACAATGGCATTCCACATCCAGCCATACTGAGATTCAACTATTGCAATAGGTCTCAAGGATTCAGATAATAAAAGAACGCCGGCGATTGAAAATCCCATAGATACTTCATATGAAATCATCTGGGCAGATGAACGAATACCACCGATTAAAGAATATTTACTTCCGGATGACCATCCTGCAAATGTAATTCCATAAACGCTTAAGGAAGTTAATGCAAGGACAAACAAAACACCAATATTAACATCAGCTAACACTAGTTGAATTTTTTCTCCGAATAAAGTTACATCAGGTCCCAGTGGAATAACAGCATAAGTTGAGAAAGCTACAAATAAAGCAATGAACGGTGCGAGAGTATGAATAAACTTTGTGGATGCAACCGGTACTATATCTTCCTTAAGAAGAAGTTTGAAGACGTCTGCAAAAGGCTGAAGTAAACCATACCAGCCAACTCTGTTTGGTCCCCTTCTGTTTTGAATCCATGCAGAAATTTTTCTTTCAAAATAAACAAGATAGGATACGGTAAGTAACAATATTGTAATAACAATTAAAATCTTTACAACAGAAATGAGAATAATATTAATAATATTCATTTCAACTCCGCTCAGACCAATTCAGATTTCAATTTAAGCTGAACACCTTTTTCAGAAATATCAGCATATGTTAATCCGTTAAAAACTTCAACATTATTAGTAACATCAAGAAATACTTCCTCGGCTGTTTCATATTTAGCTTTTAATCCCATCACCGCAGCAATAGTCTGAATTATTTTCCATGATGGTCTTGCATCAATTTTAGTGTTGCGGTTCCACCTGTCAAATTCAGTCCCGAATTTATCCAATCTGCTCATACTTAATCCATCCATACTTCTATCAATTTCAATAGTTGAAACGGCTGGTTTGATACGTTGAATGATTCCCTGGAAATTAACAAATGTACCATTCTTCTCTGCATATGTAGAAACCGGAAAGACAATATCAGCAAGTGCAGTTGTTTTGTTAAAGTTAGTTGAATGAATTATAAGCAAATCAAGTTTGGACAGAATTTTTTCAATCTCAGCATTAACAGAAACAATATCATCTTCAAGACAATAGAGGACTTTAATTCTTCCGGCGCTAATTGCCTGAAAGATTTTGTTATTACCAATATCATTTGTAATCGCTTTTAATCCCAGCAACTCTGCACCAAGCGAATTTGGCGCTTTATCTTCGCGTATTAATATATCATCTGCATTGCCCGGTACAATGTGTTTTATAAAATCAATCACTTTTGAATTAAATATTGTTTTGGCAAATTTAACCATCAGGTAGTTATCTTCAACAGTAGCAAATGGAGAACCCAGAAAAGCAACCTCAGTTGATTTGAAAGATCTTAATTGTCTGACTGTTTCGGCAATTGCTTCGTCATATCCGACTTTAATAAGCTTTCCTTCTTTTTTCAGATGCGGACCGTCTACTCTATCGTTAGAATTAACAAATTTAAAAGTGTCGAGTCTGCCATGATCACACATCCAGTAACTATTAACATCTTCATTAAACCTGGGAGTTAATCTTAAGATAGTATTATTCCTTACCCATATTTCAGTATTACAACCGCGGGAGCACCCAATGCATACTGAATCAGTTTTGGACATATCCCATACTCTTGATTGAAATCTGAAATCTCTGTTTGTTAAAGCACCAACCGGGCAAATATCCGTTACATTTAATGAATACGGATTATCAAATTCTTGTCCTGGATTTGTAACAATTGTAACTCTGTCTCCCCTGTTAACAAATGTAAGCTGATTTTGTTTTGCAATTTCATCAGAGAATCTTATACATCGCGAACAGGAGATACATCTTTCTGCATCAAACATTACAAAAGGACCAAGTTCAACTCTTTTCTCCTTATGAAATTTTTCTTCAACAAACCTGCTTTCACCTTTGCTGTGTGCATATGCATAATTCTGTAATTTACACTCACCTGCCTCATCGCAAATCGGGCAATCAAGCGGATGATTGATAAGAAAGAATTCCATTACAGCATTTCTGGCTGCAACTGCTTTATCACTTTCGGAATTAACAATCATTCCATCTGCCGCTAAAGTTGAACAAGCAATAGCAAGCTTCGGCATTTTTTCAATTTCAACAAGACACATCCTGCAATTACCGGAGACAGACAAAGCCGGGTGCCAGCAGAAATGCGGAATTTCAATTCCATTATCTGCAGCAACTTCAATTATTGTCTGACCGGATTTAAATTCAATCTCTTTGTTGTTGATAGTTAATTTACCCATGTAAAACCTTACATCTCCGCTTCGATACTAAATAAGTTTATGCTGCCGTTTTTATTAGAGATTTTTTTGAACCAAGGAGAATTCTGCTTAATGAATTTTCATCAAGCAACTCATTTGCTTCTTCAATTACATCCTCGGCAGTTACTTCATCAATTTCCTTTATTGTTTCTTCAACCGGTTTAATACGGTTATAATATATCTCCGTTTGTGCCATCCTGAACATCCTGTTGGTTGTACTTTCAAGACTGAGTATTATATTTCCTTTCAAATACTCTTTTGCCCTGTTAAGTTCCTTAAGAGAAACTTTCTTTTCTTTTATATTCCTGAATTCGCCAAGCACAAGGTTTAACGAGCGTTCGAAATATTTATCATTTGTAGAAAAATAAACTCCAAATGAAGAAGTATCCAAGAACGAATTTAAAAACGTATTTATCTGGTAACAAATTCCATTTTTTTCTCTTACAAGCTGAAAAAGTCTTGAACTGCTCCCTTCACCTAAAATATGTGAAATTACATTTATGAGTGCCCGTTTCTTATTATTATAGCCAACAGTAGATTTGCCGATAATCGCGTGTATCTGCTGAATCTCTTTATCAACAGAAATGTTGCTTGCTTTTTTGGAATTCGTATGCAGACGTTCAGTAATTTTATTGCCTAAATCCTTTGTTAATAAATCCCGTGTTAACTTAACAATATGCTCATGCGTAACATCTCCGGAAGCTGCAATAGTAAGATTATTATTGCCGTATCTCTGGTTAATGAAATTGAATAAATCAAGGCTGGAAAATCTTTTCAGATTTTCTTCAGTACCAATTACCGGCAGACCAAGCGGGTTACCGTTGTAAATAAGCTCTTCAAATTTGTCAAAGATTAATTCTTCAGGATTATCTTCAATATCATTAAGCTCGTCAATAACTACACCGGCTTCTTTTTTAATATCGCTTTCTTTGAATGCCGGGTTCTGAACCATATCCGCAAGTACATCAAACGTTCTGTTAATATGTTTTGCCAATCCTCTTCCGTAGTAGCAGGTATGCTCTTTTGAAGTAAATGCATTTAACCATCCGCCGTATGATTCAACGTCATCTGAAATTTTTTTTGCAGAACGGTTCTTAGTTCCTTTAAATAACATATGTTCGATGAAATGGGTAATGCCATTGTTTTCCGGTGTTTCATCCCTCGATCCAACATCAAACCAAAAACCAAGTGAAAATGATTTTACATACGGAATAGTTTCCGTTAAAATTTTAATGCCGCCCGGGAGAATTGTTTTATTAAACTGACTCAAATTCTGTTCTTTCAATAATGATTAGCAAACTATTTTTCTGAACTAAATATAGAGAATCGAGAGAATATTGACAATTGAGGATTTAAGGACAATGGCAATACAAAGTTAAAAGTTGTAAAGTTGAAAGGTTAAATGGATAGAAGAATTTACGACACAAAACAACAAGATTGCAAGAATGAAAGGCTGCAAGGATGCAAAAAGTTATTGAATACAAGAGTGAAAAAATGCAAGGATGCAAGAGTACATTGACAGATACAATTAAAAATTTAATCTGAAAATTTCCGCATTGAATATTAGTGTGCCATCATAAACGTCATGATATCTGGTGTAGTATTTGTTAGTTTGGATTGGTGAAGGTGCTTGAGTAGTTGAATAATTTGGTTTTGTAATAATCAAGTTAATACACAAGACTTCAACTGGTATGCGACACCCCGGAAGTGGAAAAGAAAACCACCATCAGATTGAGACCTC
>CAZIDB010000245.1:0-6753 GCA_964537965.1 uncultured Melioribacter sp.
TAAAGTACCTGGAAGGATTGGGTTATAATGTTGAGATTGGTGCTAATGTTGGTCAAAATCTTGGCTATCTTGCGGGGAGCGATGAGCAGAGAGTATCAGATATTCATTATATGTTTAAGAAAAAAGAAATTAAAGCTATAATGTGCATCAGAGGCGGATATGGAACACCACGATTACTCGATAAAATTGATTATTCTCTTATTAAAAAGAATCCTAAAATTTTTATAGGTTACAGTGATATTACCGCTCTTCAATTAGCATTTTATAAGAAGGCGGGTTTGATAACATTTGCTGGTCCTATGCTTGCAGTTGACTTTTGGAACGATGTGAGCAAGTTTACAGAAGAAATGTTCTGGGCATTAATTACAAGCAATAAAAAATTTGGTAATGTTGTTAATCCTGATAATGAAAAGTTTTATATTCTGAAACCGGGAAAAGCTCAGGGTGAAATTTTGGGTGGTAACCTTTGCCTTTTAGCTTCTTTAATTGGATCTGATTACGTCCCTTCTTTCCAGGATAAAATTATTATGCTTGAGGAAATTGGCGAGGCTCCGTACAGGATAGACAGAATGCTGAACCAGCTTAAGCTTAATGGCATTATTGATAAAGCCAAAGGATTTATTTTAGGAAGGTTTGTTGATTGCTACGAGACAGACTCATCTAAAAAATCTCTTACACTTAATGAAGTAATAGATGATTACTTTGGTAATCTTAAGAAGCCGGTAATGTATAATTTTAAACACGGGCACATTACAGATAATATAACAGTGGCATTTGGTATTAAGTATAAAATGAATACTGACAACGCTACTATCGAAATTATGGAAAGTGCAGTTCATTGATTGATTAAGTTACCAGTAAACCTTGCTTTGATCATAGTAATATTCTGAAAATAGATGGTGAGTGAAGGTACTTTAAAAAAATAATTGTTGCTAAGTTAAAGTATCGTGTATTTAATTCCTCATTCGGGCAGAAAACAAATTTCCTGCTGCTGTTTATGGCTCCAAAGCATTTTTCTTTTCATTTCCATAAAATTTTGCCTTTCAATTTCTCTCATTTAAGAATCTATTGTTGAAAATTTTACATTTTCTAAAGATTTTCATTTTATATCTATGGTATTATTGTTGATTATAACGATTGATGAATTTCCATATAAATAAAGTGGATTGCATAGTTAAGGTTATTAACCGGTAAAGAATTTACTAAGAAAGTAAGAAATGGAACTGGAAAGATTATTAAATAAAAAAGATCTTACTCGTGAAGAAATTATTTCTTTACTTGAGCTTTCGGATTTTAGCCTGACACGAAGGTTGTTTGATAAGGCTGACGATGTAAGGAAATTATTCTGTGGGGATGAAGTTCTGCTTCATGGCCTTATTGAAATATCCAACAATTGTACACAGGAATGTTTGTATTGTGGAATTCAGAAAGATAATAAGGAATTATCCCGTTACAGAATGACACCGGATGATATTATTGAAACTGCAAAGATGATTTCCAATCTTGGTATACAAACTATAGAACTTCAAAGCGGATCTGATCCTGAATTTGATGCGGATAAAATTTCCTACATTATTTACAACCTTAAACGAAACCTTGATGTGACAATTACCTTAAGTCTTGGTGAAAGAACTTTTGAAGAGTATAAAATCTGGAAGTATGCCGGCGCAGATAAATATTTATTAAAACATCAGGTAGCAAACCCAACGCTTTATTCAACATTACACCCTAAACAAAATTTAAATGAACGAATAAGACATCTGGAATATCTGAAGTCTGTTGGTTATCAGATCGGAAGTGGAAATCTTGTTGGTTTACCTGATCAGAAAATTGAAGATATTGCCGATGATATTTTATTGTGTAAGAATCTTCAGGTTGATATTGCTTCTTTCAGCCCTTTTGTTCCATCACCCTATACTATTTACAAAGACAGACAAGTTGGGAGCGTTGAACTTACATTAAAAACTATTGCAATAGGAAGACTTGTTCTTACCGGTTCATCATTGTTAGCCACAACCGCATTATCAACAATAGATTCTCTGGGAAGGGAAAAGGCATTAAGAGTTGGCGCCAATGTGGTATTACCCAATTTTACTCCTTGTCAGCTAAGGGATAAATACCAGGTTTTTCCTAAAACAAAAAATATAATTGATGATCCGATTCACGGGGTTAATCAGATCCAGCAAATCTTAAGTTCGCTTGGAAGAAAAGCATCTTCAATAAAAGTGAATCAATAAATGTAACTGACTTGTCTCGTATCTTCTGATTTCTTATAATTAAAAGCAAAATTTTATAAAGCATTCTGGAGCAACAATGTATAAAAAACTTGTCCTGTTAAATACTTTTTTATTCCTGATATTTTTTATTTCAGGTTGCAGTAAATCAGAACAAAGTTATTGGGATGAGGCGGTTAATAATCAAAAGGCAGGAAAGTATAAAGAAGCGGTAGCATCTTACAAGGCGCTTGCAGAAGAATATCCTAAAAGCAGTAATGCTGTTAAAGCCTTATTTGAAGCAGCAAAGATTTACCAGGTTAAAATGATTAAAGAAGTTGAACCTAAGCAATCGATGCTGAAAGCAATAGAATTTTATAATAAGGTCTATAACGACTATAAAGAATCGCCTGAAGCTCCAAAAGCGCTATTTATGAAAGGATTTATTGAATCAAATGAACTGCAGAATTACGATGCTGCGAAACAAACATATAATCTTTTTCTCACTAAATATCCTAACCATGAAATGGCTGTATCTGCAAAAGCAGAATTAGAAACTATTGGTTTAACTCCGGAAGAAATTCTTAATAGAAATACCCTGGTAAAGAAGTAATGCAGGAACTTGGTTTAGATTACAGGAAATATTTAAATCCTTCCACGGTCTCAAAATTAAATTCACTTGAATTAAAAGCCCGACTTGTGGTTGAAGGTTTTATTGCCGGTTTGCATAAAAGTCCTTACCACGGTTTTAGTGTTGAGTTTAGTGAGCATCGGCCTTATATGCAGGGTGACTCACTTAAAAATGTTGATTGGAAAGTTTACGGTAAAACGGAAAAATATTTTATAAAGCAGTTTGAGGAAGAAACAAATCTTATCTGTAACGTAATTGTTGATGTAAGCAAATCCATGGATTTCAGTTATGATAAGAATATTAAAAAACTTGAATACGCCAGCATTCTTGCAGCAAGCTTTATTTATTTAATGCTGAACCAGAGAGACGCAGTAGGGCTAACACTTTTCTCAGATAAACTTGAATCATATCTCCCGCCTAAATCAAACAGAAGTTATTTGACTGAATTACTAAGAAGTCTTAATGCGACCAAAGCTACCAACACAACACAAACAGCAAACTGTTTAAGTGAAATTGCGGAACGTATTAAACGCAGGGGATTGGTAATTGTTATTTCGGATTTCTTTGATGATATTAATTCTGTATTGAAAGCGTTGAAACATTTCAGGTATAAAAAAAATGAAGTTGTGGTGTTCCAGGTTTTAGATCCTGTTGAGATAAATTTTTCTTTCGGGAGAGATGCAATCTTTAAAGATCTTGAAACATCAGAGGAAATGACTACACAACCACATCAGATTCAGAAAGCATACAGGCAGGCAATGAAGGAATTTACAGAACATATAAAGCAGGAATGTCTCAATTCAAATATTGAATATAATTTGTTGGATACATCCACACCGTTCGATAAAGCATTGATAAACTATTTCAAGAAAAGAAGTCGCTTGATGTAAATAAAATTTAATAGATGAAAAGCACTAAGTAAGGTTTACCATTTTTTTACAATCAGAAATTTACATGAATTTAAAAAACAGGTTCCGCAATCCGTTTAGCGGTCTAAGTCATTTGCTGGCAGCTATTGTATCTGTTGCCGGTTCATTCATTTTAATCCTTGCAAATCCGGGTGAGCCTGTAAAAATGATTTCACTATTGGTTTATGGAATAAGTCTTGTCCTGTTGTTTTCTTTCAGCGCAGTGTATCATCTTACAATTGCAGAACCTGAAAAAATTCTTGTATTAAGAAAGCTGGATCATTCCGTAATATTTATTCAGATAGCCGGAACATATACTCCGCTTTGTATTAATCTGTTTACAGGTTTCTGGAAATATGGTTTGCTAACCATCATTTGGTTATTTGCTTTAATTGGAATTGTACTTAAGATGTACTTCATTCAAGCACCGCGTTGGGTTTCCTCCGGCATTTATCTTATTATGGGCTGGCTGGCAATACTTGGACTAAATGAAATTTTATCAACACTGCCTGGTGGAGCAATTTTCTGGCTGGGTTTAGGTGGATTATTTTTTACTGTTGGTGCTGTTATCTACAGCTTCAAGCTTATGAATTTTTTTCCTGATGTATTTGGTTTTCATGAAGTTTGGCATCTGTTTGTAATACTTGGCTGCCTAAGTCATTACATATTGATATTGAAATATGTCAGTTTGAATTAGTTAAACTTTAAAATGAATTTTATCCGGCACTTAAAAAATATATAGCATTTAATTTCAAATCTTTTTATTATGTACCTGTGATTTAAGAGAACCTTAAATTGTCCTGCTGATAGAACTTATTAACTGGAAGTGTAGATAATAAAATATTTCGAGGGGAACATGAAGAAAATCACGCTTACGATTTATTTCTTTGCGGTTTTTATTCCCAAGGCTATTCCACAAACTATAACCTTCGATAGTACATATTCAAAATTTACAGACTATTATTTTGTTGGTGCTATCCAGAAAATGGATAGCAGCTGCATTGTTGCCTTTACTAAAAATTCCATAATGAAATTGTTATTCATTGATAATAAAGGCAGGAGTATAGACTCGATGGAATTACCCTACACAGCAGTAAATCGTTTAAGAATAAATCCTCTTTGTAGTACTCCTGACGGTGGTTTTATTGTTATAACATCAAAAGTTGAAGTGATAGGATCATCCTCAAGTGTTAATTTATTTTTGATAAAATTTTCTTCAGAAAATAATATCGAGTGGCAAAAAAGTTATGGTGACTCGTTACAAAATGAGTATGGTATTCAGGTTATTCAATCCGATGATAATGGATTTATTATTGCAGGAGCTACGTATAATTCAAGTTACTTCGATAAATCTATAATTATTAAAATTGATCCTGTTGGAAACATTATTTGGAGGAAAACTATAAATTTTCCATTCACAAATACATCAGGTATAAAAAGCATAATTAAACTGACTGATAACAGATTTGTTCTTACTGGCGGATCATACTTTTTTAGGTTTAATCAAAATGGAGATTCATTGTGGAATAAATCTATAATAGCAAATCCCTATAGCATTACTTCAACAAAAGATGGAAATTTCCTGGTGTGTACAAAGACCAAATTATATAAACTTGATTCCGGTGGAGTTATTTTATGGACAAAGGAATTTCCTTCCAGACTTAGTGATGCAGTTGAAACATCTGATAATAAAATTGCTCTTGTTTCTTATGAATCAAATAAAAGATATCTGAGGATTCTCGATGCTGAGGGAAATGTTTTAGAATTGATTAACATGCCGGGTAACCCACTTTGTATTCAGGAGACATGGGATAAAGGATTACTAATCAGTGGTTTAAGCAATTATCCGGCTGTTTATGGACCGCTTTGGATAATGAAGACCAACTCTGATTACAGAGTTAAAAGAATTAGTATTTACGGTGGAGGTGAATTTTTTGTTAATCATAGTTCTTCAATATTCTGGCAAAGCGAAGCAGTAAATAAAATCGATCTTTACTTCTCTATTGATGGAGGATTAAATTGGAATGAGATCGTAAAGAGTTTACCTGATACTGGTTCATGCAATTGGATTGTACCTGAGTTGCCAACCTTTTACGGCAAATTTAAAATAGTCGATTCTGAATGTCCTGAACTTTTTGACATAAGCGATGATTATTTTAGTATTCGATATCCTGGTACCACAGATTATATTGCTATAAACCAGATCTTTATGTACATCGGAAGTAATGCTATGGGATCTCGTAATCCATATACTGATGGAAGTGGTTTGTATTGGCCAGGTGGTAAAGATGCAACACTCACTGCTGTCTTTGCAGATGGATTGGTTTGGGGTGGAAAAGTTAACGGAGAAATAAGAGTTAATGGAAATACATTTCGTAACGGCTTGATGCCGGGAATAATCTTACCGGATGGTTTACCAGATAATCCTCTGAAAAAAGAATACAGAATCTGGAAGATTAGAAAAGACTGGGAGTTACTTTCAACTGGTAGTGAAAAAGATAAATATCAATACGATTATGAAAACTGGCCCGGACAATTAGGTGCTCCTTATGAAGACGTAAATTTTGACGGGCAGTTTACAAACGGAATTGATAAACCAAAATTCTATGGTGATGAGACTTTATGGTTTGTTGCTAACGATATGGATACTGCCGCAACTAACCACACTTATGGAAGCAAACCTATTGGTTTGGAAGTTCAGGTAACAACTTATGGTTACAACAGGACGGATGAACTTGGTGATGTTGTATTTAAAAAATATAAGCTGATAAATAAAAGTAACAATCCTTTAACAGATGCTTACTTTGGATATTTCTCTGACACTGATTTAGGATATCCAAGTGATGATTATGTTGGCTGCGATACTTTAATCAATCTTGGATATTGCTATAATAGTGATAACGTTGATCAGGGTGAATATAAAACGCCTCCACCGGCAATCGGTTACTTACTTTTGCAAGGGCCAATTGTAAATGCTGAAGCAAGCGATTCAGGTTTCTTT
>CAZIDB010000246.1:0-6726 GCA_964537965.1 uncultured Melioribacter sp.
TCAGCTGGGAGAGCGCTTGAATGGCATTCAAGAGGTCAGGAGTTCGATCCTCCTTAGCTCCACAAATTTTTGGCGATCAGAATTGATCGCCTTTTTTTATCAACTTGACAAAAAAGATTACATTCAAATAATCAAAAATTCAATTGCAAGTATGGATTAATCTGCTATTTTTGTGGTTGTAAAACGATCTGAATAACCTTTTCTGGTGTCGTGGATTTCTCTTAATAAATAGTAATTAAGAATTATTTAATTGTTGGAGGTACTATGGCAATTGTTTTACCTGATCTACCCTATCCTAAAGAAGCGCTTGAACCTTATATCAGTTCTAAAACCATAGATTTTCACTATGGAAAACACCATAATACTTATGTGGTAAATACAAATAAATTAATTGAGGGTACAGAATTTTCAGAGTTAGGTCTGGAAAGTATTATTAGCAAAACTTATGGGGATAGTTTGAAAGTTGGATTGTTTAATAATGCCGCTCAGGTCTGGAATCATTCTTTCTATTGGAATTGCATGAAACCTAACGGCGGCGGATTGCCAACCGGAAAAATCTGGGACAAGATTAATGCTGACTTTGGAACATATGACAAGTTTGTTGAAGAATTCAAAAATGCAGGGGCAACACAATTTGGAAGCGGCTGGGCCTGGCTTGTTATTGAAAACCATAAACTGAAAATTGTTAAAACTCCTAATGCTGATACTCCAATAGTGCATAATCAGAAAGCTTTATTAACTGTTGACGTTTGGGAACATGCTTATTATTTAGATTATCAGAACAGAAGGCCTGATTATTTAACCACATTTGTTGAAAAATTAATTAACTGGGATTTTGTTAACTCGTTGCTTTAAATCAGTAGTTGAGAATAATTCTTGACAATTTAAATTTACAGTAGTAGTTTGTTACTAAATTATTTAACGGTATACTTTACAAAATAAGTTCCTCACATTATTAAATGTTCAATCATAATTATTCGGGAGAAAAAATATGAAGAAATTATTTTTTACTATTTTCACTTTCTGTCTTATATTCTTTTATAGTTCTAGTTTTGCTCAATCAGTTCTAATCGGACCCAGACTTACAGGTAATTTGAATATCTATAATCAAAAGGGTCTTACCGGAACATGGAATGGAGTAGGTGTTGGAATTGGAGGAGCATTAGATTTAGGTTTTAGTCCTAATCTTGGTATGCTTGTTAATTTAACCGCTTTTGATATGAAAAGTTTTTCTAATTCTACAACAACTAACAACCAAACTGTGGAGAATACATTATCGCTTTCATATTTTACAATAGATCCGTTGTTTAAAGCTGAATTCAGCGGATTTTATATGGTAGCCGGTCCTTCTTTAGGAATCAAACTTGGTTCAAGTGGTGAAAGAACTGTTTCAGCAACAGGTCAAACTCCACAGGTTACTACGATGGATCTCGAGACAAAATCAGTAAGATTTGATATCGCTTTCGGTACAGGATATAATTTTAAATTATCTCCGACTATGTATTTGGGAAGTGATTTTATGGTATACATCCCACTTACTGATACTTATAATTTCCCGGGTACAAGCAATAGTATTTTATCTCTTAAATTAGGAGCAACGCTTAAGTTTAAAATAAACTAAAGGAGTGGGGTATGAAAAAGTTACTTTTGACAATAATTCCTTTGATATTATTTCTCTTTTCTCCTGGATGCAAGGACGATTCCGGAGGTACAGCGACCGATCCATTTGGCGGTGGAGGTGGCGGCGGAGGTAATAACACAGGTAATGTTACGTTTACCGTTTCCGTAGTTCAGGATAACCAGCAACAGGTTTATTTCGAATTCAAACCCAATACTGGTGTTGTTATAAATACTATCAAAGCAGTTTGTGCTGCTTTGGCTATTAATGAAACAGTTAATGCTGATGGTACTAC
This sequence comes from uncultured Melioribacter sp., assembly GCA_964537965.1. Classification (GTDB taxonomy): domain Bacteria; phylum Bacteroidota; class Ignavibacteria; order Ignavibacteriales; family SURF-24; genus SURF-24. Next base: position 1,914 of record CAZIDB010000246.1, read on the forward strand.
TGTATATAGTCAAACTTCTCCTGCATATGTAGGTCCAATCGAGGGTTTGCAATCCGGAGCTAGTTTTGTATTCACTATTACAGGAAAAGTTGGAAGCGCTACGGGAACTGCATATACTTCAACTGTAAATTATACTATTCCTTAATAAGAATATTATTCTTTATTCTATAAGCCTGCATTTTATATGCGGGCTTTTTTATTTTATCATCATCTCATTTTCGTAGCTATTTCTGTGTTCAGATTTCTGTTTTCTAAATTCTTAACTATGTTTCCTCTTCAGTTTTAAACAAATTTTTAATAGCTTTCTACCGTAAATTAATAAACCAAATCCGGAGAATAAATGAGACCATTTACCAAAGCAAACTTAGAAGCTGCGTTTGCAGGTGAAAGCCAGGCACATATGAAATATTCGGCTTTTGCTGAAAAAGCAGAAAGAGAAGGATATAAAGAAGTAGCCCGCCTGTTCAAAGCAATTGCTTATGCAGAAAAAGTCCACGCAATTAATCATTTAAGAGCGTTAGGTAAAATTAATTCCACATCAGAAAATCTGCAGGAAGCAATGGGTGGAGAAAATTATGAGGTGAATGAAATGTATCCTGCTTTTGACGCTGTTGCAAAACTACAGAACGAACAAGCTGCCGAAAGAAGTATCCATTATGCAATCGAAGCTGAGAAAATTCATGAGGTAATGTATGATGATGCAAAGAAAAGTGTTGAAAATAAAAAGGATATTCCGGAAGCGAACGTTTATGTTTGTCCAGTTTGCGGACATACAATAATTGGTGGTGTCCCTGACGAATGTCCGGTTTGCGGTTGCAAGAAAGATAAATATGTTAAATTCTAATTTTACTAAGGCGGTTTAATCACCGCCTTTTTTGTAAGGAGTATTTATGAAATCATTAAGATATGTTTTTGGATTATTCTTTCTTCTTTTCATTTGTACAACATTTACTTTTTCGGAATCTTTTAGTAAAGAAGATGACCTTGTTGGAAACTGGCTCGGAAAATTAAAGTATCAATCAATAGAACTGCGGCTTGTTGTTAGAGTTGAAATAAAAGACGGAAAGTTGACTGCATTTATCGATAGTCCTGATCAGGGTGCAAAAGATATTCCCGTTAGTGATATTAAAATAAACGGCGATTCGGTTTTTGTGGTTTCTGCATTAATAGGCGGAAGATTTGAAGGTATACTGTTAAAAGATAGTTTGAAACTAGTTGGGGTATGGAAACAAGGCGGCGGAAGTTTTCCCGTTGAGATGAAAAAAGTTGAGAAAGTAGAAGGACCTAAACGTCCGCAGGAACCTAAACCACCATTCGAATATAATTCTGAGGAAGTATCATTCGAAAATGTTAAAGATAGTATTACTCTTGCAGGTACACTTACATATCCTAAAGATGGAAGTACATTTCCGGCTGTTGTAATGATAACAGGTTCCGGTGCACAGGATAGAGATGAAAATATTTTTAATCATAAACCATTTTTAGTTATTGCAGATCGTCTTGCGAAAAATGGGGTTGCTGCGCTTCGCTTTGATGACAGAGGTGTTGGAAAATCAAAAGGAAAATTCGTTGGCTCTACCAGCGAGGATTTTGCCAAAGACGTACTTGCAGCAATTGAATACCTGAAAACACGTAAAGAAATTAATAAAGACAAAATAGGATTGATAGGTCATAGCGAAGGCGGAATTATTGCTCCTATGATAGCATCGGAAAATCAGGATATATCATTTATTGTTTTACTTGCCGGACCAGGAATTACGGGTGATGAATTAATCTTAAAGCAAGCTCAGCTTATTATGGAGACTGAAGGTCAAAAACAAGAAGCTATAAACAACTCAATGAATACAAACAGAAAATTATATGAACTGGCAAAATCAGACGCTGATACTTCTATAATTAATGCTAAAGCGAAGGAATATATTCGTGAGTTTTATCTTACTCTGTCTGAAGAGGATAAAAAAACAATGCCACCTGAAGAAAGATTTACCCAGCAGCAACAAAAAATAATTTCAAGTCCCTGGTTCAGGTATTTCCTAAAATATGATCCGCGTCCTGCACTTGAAAAAGTTAAATGTCCTGTACTCGCATTGAATGGTGAAAAAGATATTCAGGTTCCACCGAAAGAAAATCTTTCTGCCATAGAGGAAGCATTAAAGAAAGGAGGCAATAAAAAATACAGAGTAATAGAATTTCTAGGGCTTAATCATATTTTCCAGCCGTGTACAACCTGTTCAATTTCTGAATATGCTACAATAGAAGAAACGTTTTCTCCAAAGGCTTTGGAAATAATTACTGACTGGATTAAGGATGTGATCAAAAAGTAATTTTACTTAATTGCACTAAGCAATAGTTTTATAAGAGGAATCTTTTGATGATAAAAATAAAACGGGACTTTCTTGTTGTGAAAGTCCCTGAAAAGATTAATATCTTCTAAAGTTCGAAGTATTTCTATCTGGATTTTTAGGACGTGCTTCGTTAACGGTAATTTTTCTACCATTAAGATCAAGATTATTTAATTCTTTAATAGCGTTATTTGCGCTTGGTTTATCAGCCATTTCAACAAAGCCAAATCCTTTTGATTCGCCACTTTGAATATCTTTAATTATTCTACAACTGTCTACAGTTCCATAAGTTGAAAATGTTTTTTCAAGTTCTTCGACCGTTGTTCCTTTTGAAAGGTTTCCAATGAAAATGTTCATAAAATTACTCCTGGTAAAATTTGATAAATTAAAAAATTGTTTGGGCTGAAGTAATGAGATTTTTGGGGGGTAGAAACTTCAATAACAATAATTTATGTAGATTTTATTGGAGTATAGAAAACACAAAATTCGATATACTAGAGCACACATTTTAATTATTTGATTACTTCTTATTATTATTCGTCAAATAACTGTAACCAACTTACCACTAATAAACTACAATAACAAGTAAATAATATAGATTATCCCATTTTTCTATAATAATGTTTTTATATTCCATATAAATCTATTTTTTTAGCGGGAAATCCTAAGATAATTTAATGCATAATACTCCTGGAACTTTTAGTTTGTTTTTGCGATTTAATAATACAAGTACATTAGAAGGAATTTTATGAAGAATATACTTTTTTTACTGATGATAGCAGTTGTTGGTATTGGTGGTATCTTTTTAATAGCTCAATCAAAAAGCCAAAAGGAAAGTAAAATGGATACTAAAATTGTGAAAACGGATGAAGAATGGAAAAAGATTTTAACTCCGGAAGAATATAGAATTGTTAGAGAAAAAGGAACTGAAAGACCATTCACCGGAAAGTATGATGATTTCTGGGAAAAGGGAATTTATAAATGTGTTGCCTGCGGCGTAGAGTTATTTAAATCCGATGTTAAATTTGATGCCGGCTGTGGGTGGCCAAGCTTTTCTGAAGTAATGAACAAGGAAAATGTTGAGATAAAAAAAGATTATTCACATGGAATGGTTAGAGATGAAGTGATGTGTAAAAGATGCGGTGCTCATCTTGGGCATGTTTTTGATGATGGTCCTGCTCCAACAGGGAAGAGATACTGCATAAATTCTATATCTCTTGATTTCGACAAAAAAGAAAAATAAAAGACTAAGTTATATTTATTGTAGCGTCAGGAATTTCTTCCTGACGCACGTTGCATTATTCCACGAATTTGATATATTCAAACAAATCTTCTTTGAGTAAATAATTTCTTAAAGCTGCTTCAGTTTTAAGTGATTCCTTACCAAGCAATTTCCCAAGTGATTTGTTTTCCTGCTCCGTTATATCTACCTGCGAAACAACTTTTACATCTGTTTTTATCTCATCAAAGCGGTTACGGTTTTCATCTGTTATCAGCAAATCTCCCATTTTACTGTTGGGATTTATCAGCTCAGTATTTTTACCAAACTTATCTTTCATTACAGAATCAATCAGGTTATATGCATAACCGTAATGAGTACAGCAAAGACCGACAAATGATTTTACGGCAGGTGTCTTTACTTTACTTTTTAACTCATCGGAATATTTATCTAGCAGATCTTTTACAGCTTTGCTTTCCGTGTTTTCCTGGATTTCACTTTCAAGGTTTTTGCAAGGATGGGTATAAATTATTTTTTCATCAAATCCTTTAGCAATAAGCTTATTCTTATGAGAATTTGAATTTATTGTTGTAGGTGTACCAATTACAAAAACGTTACTACCCGGATTATTTTTCAAACTATCGCCCATTAACTCAACACCAAGCTCAACAATTCCTATTACGGGAATGTTGGTTGTTTTGCTGAATTCAGTTTCGGGATAAACAACAGAAAGTGTATTACAGGCTATAAGAATAATATCAGGATGAAAATTCTTAATCATACTATTAAGTGCAGAATCAAAAACTTTTGCCTTCTGCTTCATATCCTTTATACTGTTATAACCTTTGTTATGTGCAGGCAGTGAGTTAAAGAATATGATTTCAACTTCTTGAAATGGTTTGAAAAAACTTAACTTTTTTTCAACATCTGCTGCAACAGAAAGTCCACCAAGTCCTGAATCTGTTATAATAATTCTTAACTTTTCTTTTTTCAGAATTTCATTAAGATTTGTGCGGGACGAATCCTTTACTGTATCCATAATATTTTCTTCCCTGGCTGTTGAGATATTTGAAGAGGTAATAATTGTTAAAAGGGCTAAAAGGTAAATGGTGAATTGTTTCATATTAACCTTAGTTTACTTTATCATCATTAATTTTATAGTCTTAAACAAATCAGCAGATTTAATATTCAGAAGATAAATTCCCGATGTTAATTTATTACCCGTGTTATCAGTCCCATTCCATACAAACGA
>CAZIDB010000247.1:0-3927 GCA_964537965.1 uncultured Melioribacter sp.
TCTGTCGCTGTACCCGTTAGTGTTGCCTGGTTTGGTAATGTTATATTCTGGTTTGCCCCTGCGTTTACCACAGGTGCTGTGTTTGCTACCTGAGTAAAAACATTTTGATAAAAAAAGAATAATATTATCAGGTTAAAAAATAATTTGTTCATTGATAGCTGTGAAATAGGAAAGTAAAATCTTTGCATTATTATCCTGCTAAAGTGATAAAAAAAATTTTTACACTTCTTGACGAGCACCCTCTTAACTGATTTTGGAAAAGCTAATTATATATAAAGGTAAAATTTTAGTGGAAAGATGCAAGAAGAATTTTCTGAAGTCGCTGTGATACAAAAAAAAGGCGAATAAGGAAAACCTTACCCGCCTATAAAATAATCAAAGAATCCGTTTATCTTAAATACTGCATTTTCTTTACAAACGATAATATCTTATTACTTTCAACTGACTGAGCAGTCATCCGGTAAATATAAATACCGCTTGCAAGGTTATTTGGTATCCATTCAACCTGATGAATTCCGGTTCCATATTCTTCATCATTTATTAGTGTAGAGATTTCCTGTCCAAGCATGTTATATATTTTCAGGCTAATTCTGCTAACTTCCGGCAGTTCAAATTGTATTTGTGTCGATGGATTAAATGGATTCGGGAAATTCTGCAGTAATTGATATTCTGAAACTACAATCTCGTTTTCTTTTCCCAAGTCATGAGTTTTACCCCAATTTGAATTCAATACAACATAGAAATCCTCAGAATTTATTACTCCGTCTCCGTTACAATCTGCATATGTTGCTGCAGCTGGTATCCAAGCCATTGCTTCCTGGCCAATCCATTGTGTTGATGCGTTCGGTCTTGGTGATCCAACTTTATTTTCATAAAGTTTTATTGCATTGAAGTCATCATAATTTACTACTCCATCGTTGTTTGCATCTCCGGGCCATACTGTTAGCATACTTTCTACGGTATTTGTTCCTATTGTAAAAGTATTATTTGATATATCATATACATTTGGATTACCAAATTTACTTACTCTTACAAGACAACGAGTAGCTGGAGTTTTAGGTACCGTCCATTGATAGGAACCGCTTGTTGCGCTATTTCTTGCCTTGATAATATTCCAGGTTGAACCTCCATTTGTAGAGAATTCAATCTTTACATAATTAGGGCCTGATGAACTGTTAATAGCAGAACTTCCTACTGCTCCTAAATTAGCACTCCAACGAATATTTGTTGTTGAACCAATAGGTAAAACCTCTCCACCATTCGGATATTTTACCATTATTGGTTGTGCAGTAAAAAACTTAATACCGATTGGGATATACTCTTTATCTTCTCCTGTAAAAGGAGCAACACTTCCAACAAGAGTATTAGTATTTAAATCAATTATTCCAACCTGTTCTACTCCACCTGATACTGTATGATTGCTAAAATACAAATAGCGACCATTCATATCTATATCAAGTACATCCACTCCAAACAGACCGCTGCTGCCGCCTATAAGCGGATCAATAGAAATAGTATTATCTGCAGTAACAACTCCGGGTGAAACAACATTTAACGAAAAAATATCATACTGACTTTTTACATAAGCTTTTTTTCCGTCAGGTGAAAACACAACACTCTGACCAAAAGTTTTATCAAATAACGTTTCTAAAGGTGTAAATTCAACAGGAACTTCGCCAACATAAGATACTACACCAGGTTCTGAAATATTCAATACTTCAGGGAAACCAGATGTATATTCTTCAACTTCATCTGTTTTTGCAAGTATATTATCACTTACATCATCTGGCTCTATTAGTTTTGGAAAACCAACCGCTACAGCAGTTTTTCCATCAGGAGATATGCTTACATTAACAGGTCCATTATGTACAGGTACATTTCCGACATAAGAAAACTTTCCAATGGTTGGATTTAATAACAATACAGCGATTTGCCCACCAAAATAATCTGCTGCAAGCACAGTCCTGCCATCAGGAGAAATAGATATTGAATTTGCATATGCATAATACTCCCACTCTTCTTCTCCTTCTTCATCTTCACCAAGTAAAGTACCCATTATGCATTCATCAACAATAGTTCTTGTTTGAATATCAATGCTTGTAACTCTTGGGGTAAACCCTCCATCAGAAACCAACACATATTTACCATCGGGTGTTACATCAAGATCCTCAGCAAAATAATTTATCTCAACTGAACCAATTAATGTTAAATTTTTTGGATTACTTAAATCGATAAAATAAAGAGTACTCTCACCAAAACAACTTACAATTGCAGTGCTGTTATCCGGTGTTACAACAACATCAAACAATTGATTAAATTGAAAAAATGGTCCATATACGGTACCGGTAGCTGCATCAATCACACTAAGTCCACCGTTATCTCTATCATATGTCCAATCTTCCTCAGGATCATAATATGGTCCATTCCAATATACTACTGTTAAACAATATCCACCTGCGTTAATAGTATTAGTTGTTTTTGGGACAAATGTCTTTTTTAAAGTTTTCCCTGATTCAACTATACTATTTTTATTAACCTCGGAAGGATAAAAATCTTTTGTATCAGATACAGCCTGATGAGTATTATTTTTCTTCTTAATTATTTGTTTGTTCTGGGCATGCAGTGTTATACCCTGCAAAATAACAGAGATTATTATCATCAGAATGATAGTAGAAGAATGTAATAGTTTTTTCATGCGACCCAACCTCACCTTAATTAAAAGATATGTTATTTGATTTTAAATTTTTTGTAAAATTATCTTTTTATATCAGTAATGTCAAGATATTTGTTGAATAGTAATTACTAAAATTGATGAAACCCCAACTCATTTTTGGTTCATGAATTTAAAATAAAAAAGCCGCCCAATTGAGCGGCTTTATAAATCCATATGATTCCTGTATTACTTAACAAGCATCATCTTTTTGGTTACTTTGTAATTCTTTGCTTCAATCTGATAGAGGTAAATACCAGAATTCAGATTTGATGCATCGAAATTAACGTAATGATGACCAGGTTCTTTTACTTCATTAACTAATGTAGCAACTTCCTGACCTAAAAGATTATATACTTTTAATACAACCCTGGATTCTTCCGGAATTCCATAATATATCTTTGTTGTAGGATTAAACGGATTTGGATAATTCTGTTTAATGCTAAACTCAGTTGGAATTCCCTGAGGATCATAAACTCCAGTTGGTGTTACGAGAGTAATTACAACAGTAGTATCAGTATACAATGTACCATCAGTTGCTCTGATAGTTATTATATGTGATTTTCTCTGATCTAAATCAGTAACCCAACGTAGTGTACCAAGCGAAGATGATATTGTCATACCTGTTGGTGGAGTACCAACTATTGTATAAGTAACTACATCTCCATTTGGATCTGTTGCTTTATTCTTCCAGGTATATGTTGAATTTGCTTCTAAAGTTGTTTCAGCAACAGCTTCAGTAAAGTAAGGAGCTACGTTAACTTTAGTAACAGTTACTTCAGCAGAATCAACAGCTACTAATTTTCCGTCAGTAACAGAAACTTTTACTGTAAACTTTCCTACCTGAGTGTAAGAAGGTGTCCAGGCAAAATTTCCCAAACTGTCTATAGAAGCACCGGTTGGAAGAGTAACAGCTGCAAATTTCAATACATCTGCATCCGGATCAGTAGCTGTATATTTGAAAGCAAGAGCCTGATTTTGATTAATAGTCTGGTCACTTAATACATTTATAAATACAGGAGTACGGTTAACATTATTTACAGTTACTTTAGCAGCTTTAGAAATAATGGTAGCCACTCCATCTGTAACGCTTACTGAAATATCATATGAACCAGCCTGATCATAACCAGGAGTCCAACTGAATGCACCAGTTGTAGGATTAATTACTGCTCCTGCTGGTACCGGCGCTACCAATGAATATGTCACTGCATCTCCGT
>CAZIDB010000247.1:4027-6691 GCA_964537965.1 uncultured Melioribacter sp.
TATCGTTCATTTCCTGTGTGAATACAGGTACTCTGTTTGTATTGTTTACTACTACAATTGAAATCTTTGATGTAACACTTAAGTCACCATCTGTAGCCACAACTGAAATATTATATGTTCCAGCTTGTGTAAAGTCAGGAGTCCAACTGAATGCACCTGTTACAGGATCGATTACTGCTCCTGCTGGTACCGGCGCTACCAATGAATATGTTACTGCATCTCCGTCAGGATCTACAGCTAAATATCCAAATGCCAATGCCTGTCCTTCTGCAACAGTTGTATCGTTCATTTCCTGTGTGAATACAGGTACTCTGTTTGTATTTGTAACTGTAATATTAACATCAATATTATCAGTTCCACCAACCGGATCTGTAACTTTAAAATTTACAACATAAGGACCAGCCTGATCGTAATCAGGGGTCCAGGAAAATACCTGATTAACGAAAGTAGCTCCGGCAGGTAAACCGGTAGCTTCGTAAACTAAATTATCATTAGAATCATCACCATCAGTAGCTGTAACATTAAAGGTAAGCAATGATGCTTCAGCTACGGTTTGAGGTGCGATATCTGCTAAAACGGGGATAACATCTTGTGTTATTGCTCCATTATTGTATGTGAAATTGGAATATATTGCTCCCAATTCATCGGTAACTTCGCCGTTGGGTAAAAATGTTAAGCTAGAGGTACCACCTTTATAATTAAAAACGAGATCAAACAGTTTCCCAGTTTGAAAATCTGGACTTACATCAGTAAATCCAACACGTAATATATTATTGTTAATAACATTAGCTTGAAGATTATCACCAACAGAATTTGTTGCTTGAACGAATGTAAGAACATTCGGATCAAATTGAATATCTATGGAAGCTGATCCTACCCTTAAATTAGTAACGGTTAAAGGGAATGTAACATCACTACCAACAACACCTCTGATGTGTGGTAATGTCATTGCCATCTCTTTTGAAACGCTACCATTTATGTAAGTTACATCCATTGTATTACCTAATATGTCAGTAATTTCTGATTCGCCAAGAGTCAAAAACTCAACATTAGAGGAATTATCAATGTATGTAAAAACAAGGTCTGCTATCTTGCCGTTTGGGATATCAAGAGGTGTATTGTTATTACTGAACCAGCCTAAACCTAATGTACCACCTGAATTATTGGCAGTTAAACCAACAATATCATTTTCAACACCAACAAATTGTAAAACGCCGGTGTTATATGCAATCTTAAGTGAAATAGATCCTACATTAACTAAATTAAAACCTCTCAATGGAACTCTAACTGTCTCGCCGGGAGTGCCTTTAACATGATCAAGAGAAATTCTTTGTGGATTTAATATACTACCATCATTATAGTTGACAAGTAAAGCATTACCTGAAATACTATTTATTTCATTTTGTGACTGAATGAAAGAAAGTGGACTTGTACCACTTGAATAATTAAATACCAAATCAAGCAATTTCCCATCATTAATATTAATGGCCGAAACTCCATCAGGAGAGAACCACCCAATTTTTATTGTACCAGGTGTTGGTGAGTTAACAGTAATACCATCTGCGTATTTATTAGCCGAACCGACATAATCCAACACGCCAGGTGTGTAATTAATTGTTAAACTAATTGCACCAATATTGTTAAAGTTTTGGACGTTAAGAGGAATATTTAATGATGTAGTTCCTACTGCAACATTTGTATCAGGCATACTTATCGTAACGTTTTGTGCATTTATCACGCTGGCAAACCCAATAAGAACAATACTCAAAATAAATAGAAGTCTTTTCATTTGTAATGCCTCATTTTTTATTTTTTATGAGAAAAATCATTCAAAGCTTGCAGGCATTACCCTGCAAGCTTATTGAATAACTTACTTCATAAGAATCATACTCTTGGTGTCGGTAATTTTCTGACCGGCACTTTCGAAATTAATTCTATAGAAGTATATACCACTTGCAAGATCAGAAGCATTCCATATAACCTGATATGAACCGGCTTCCTGTACTCCATCAAACAACTTATCAATTTCCTGACCAGTAATATTATAGATAACTACTGATACATGACCATTCATCGGAAGGTCATAAGAAATTGTTGTAGAAGGGTTGAATGGATTCGGGAAATTCTGTTTTATTGCAAATTCTGTTGGAACAGAAACTGAAACTTCAGGAGATGATAATTTCATCTCTACAGTGTTTCCTTCTGCATCAACGAATTCACTTTCGTCTAATACTTCAAATCTAAATTTATTATCTTTTGAATCCTTATCGATAAAGCTGAATTTAACTGTTGCGAAAACAGAATTGGCTTTTGCGATAATAGGATTTTTACCACCAGTTAAGTCAGCCCAAGCAAAACTTATTGTTCCGTTATCTTCTTTAACAATAATTCTTGAGTCAGAAGTTGCTGTACCAACATATTTTACTACGTCAGCAGGATACTGTAATTTCAGGGAGATTGCACCTGCGGTCATTGCTTCAGCAATACTTACAGGAACTTCAAATTCTTCACCTGGTTTTACATTAAGTTTTCTTTCAGCTACTAAATTAACTGATGAATTTTTTGCTAATGAGGTATAGCTGAATGATTTATTTACATCACCAGTAACTAATCCTGTCATATCTACAACTGCACTTGCATTTGTAATCACAACATCGGTAGTTG
>CAZIDB010000248.1:0-6645 GCA_964537965.1 uncultured Melioribacter sp.
ATCCAGGGAAAACACAGACTTAAAAATGGAAGTCTTATCGATATTGAATTTACTACACATATAATTAATTATTCCGGTAAATCAGCAGTACTGGCTGTTGTTGTTGATGTTACATCAAGGTTGAAAGTTCAGGCACAGTTAAAAACTTCGCTGCTTGAAAAAGAAACTTTACTTAAGGAAATACACCATCGTGTAAAAAACAACCTGCAGGTTATTTCAAGTTTGTTAAACCTTCAGTCAAAAAAAATTAAGGATAATTATGACCTGGCACTTTTTAATGAAAGCCAGGATAGAGTTAGATCAATGGCGATGATTCACGAAATGCTTTATCGCTCTAAGGATCTGGACAAAATTGATTTCGCTGACTACCTAAAAAAATTAATTTCTTCTTTAATGCGCTCTTATAACTTTAAAAGAAATGTAAGTCTGAAGATGGAAGTGAAGGATATCTATCTGAACATTGATAAAGCTGTTCCGTGCGGTTTAATAATTAATGAACTTGTGACAAATTCACTTAAGTATGCTTTCCCTGATTCAAGGGCAGGATATATTTCGGTTCATGCGGAACAAAACGGATCAATAAAAATAATTGTGGAGGATAACGGAATCGGATTACCAGAGAGTTTTTCTTTTGAAAAAATTGATTCGTTAGGTTTGAAATTAGTAAAGATTCTTACCGATCAGCTTCAGGGAAATCTTGAGGTTATCAGAAACGACGGAACAAAGTTTGTCATTAATCTGAAATAGAACAGAGGATAAAAATGTTGCGCACAAGAATATTAATAGTAGAAGATGAAGCAATAATTGCTGAGGATCTTCGTGAAGTGCTGGTGAGGCTTGGGTATGATGTTGTGGCTTATGTTTCTTCAGGTGAACAGGCTATTCAAAAAGCTGTTGAACTGAAACCGGATTTGGTACTGATGGATATTATGATACAGGGCGACATAGACGGGATTGAGACAGCACAGTTTATAAAGGCGCGTATAGACATTCCGATTATTTTTGTGACAGGAAATGCAGATGAACAGACACTTAAAAGAGCAAAAGTCTCCGAGCCGTTTGGTTACATTCTTAAACCGTTTGAAGAAAGAGAACTGAATACAAATATTGAAATAGCTTTATACCGGCATAAGACTGAAAAGGAAATAAAGGAAAGAGAACGCTGGCTGAATACAACACTGCGCAGTATTGGTGATGCCGTAATTTCTACGGATGTAAGTGGTAAAATCACGTTTATAAATAAAACAGCCGAACTGCTTACAGGCTGGATGCTGGATGATGTGATTGATAGAAATTTTAAAGACATTTTTATATTTATTGATTCCGATACAAAAAATGAAATTGCTGATCCGATTCCGTTAGTGCTGAAGGAAAAAACAACTATTGATTTACTTAAAGATGTTATTGTTAATTCGAAGAGCGGTATAAAAATTCCTGTAGAAGTAAATACCTCGCCAATTCAAAATGAAAAAGGATTGGTGGAAGGAGTCGTTTTTATTCTGAAAGATATTTCTGAAAGAAAGAAAGCGGAAGAAGCAATAAGAAAATATACTGAAGAGCTAAAGGAACTTAATAACAGCAAGGATAAATTTTTTTCCATAATTGCCCACGACTTAAAGAATCCGTTCAATGCAATTATCAATTCATCCAAACTGATGAAAAGCGAGTATGATTTTTTCTCGAAAGCTGATCATCTTAAATTCCTAGATATTATTATCAAATCATCTGATGCTGCTTTCCGATTGCTTGAGAACCTGCTGCTATGGGCAAGAATGCAGAGCGGGAAAATTCAATTGGATAAAAATCATTTTAAACTTACTGATCTCTTTAAAGAATGTACTGATCTTCTGAATAACCAGGCTACTGAAAAAAAAATTACAATAAGTACAAAGATGAATTCTTCAAACATTGCATACTCTGATTATTTTATGATTGGAACAGTCGTTAGAAATCTTTTGGGGAATGCAATTAAATATACAAATGAAGGCGGCAGGATAAACATTGGAACATCCGAGAATGAAAATGAAATTCAAATAGACATCAAAGATTCCGGGGTTGGCATTCATAAAGATATTGCTGAGAAGCTGTTCAGGATTGATGTAAATGCAAGCACAACTGGTACAGCAGGTGAAAAGGGAACAGGACTTGGATTAATTATCTGCAAGGATTTTATTGCGGCAAACGGAGGGAGAATTTGGGTCGCAAGCAAATATAGAGAAGGCAGCACTTTTAGTTTTACTTTACCAAAAGAAGAAAAGGAAAAATCTGCTGACATCAGCACCGAAGAATAAATAATTCTCCGACATAAAATATTAACGAATTTTATTTATAACCTTTATGATGAGTATTGTCACTTACTTTTCTCCTTCTGTCTTATAAACTCAAAATCAATATCGGTCATTGTTGGACTATTAATCTTTCCTTTGTGTTTTTCACTGCTTACGAATTGACCTGAATAAGATATTGATCCTGATAAACCGGGAGTAGTTATAGTAAGAGAAATATTCGGATAGTTGCACCAGCCTACAATCTGCAGGTCATAAGTTTTTGAATCGACTATCCAGGTGCCGGTTCCTGATACATTAAATTCATTCTGAACAAGATCCAGGTTCATAACAGATCCATTTCCTGAACCATTCCATTTACCTGTAACAGAAAGTGTTTGTTCAGAATTGGGCGCTTCTTCTTTACAGCCCGTAAAAAATAAAAATATAATTATAAATAGTGATCGAATAGTATTCATTTTAAGCATAGCTTTAACTGGCAATGTACTCCTCACGAAAATTCTTATAAATAAAGTAAACTATTTAGCCGGTGAAATAATTCCTGCCCAGCCGCCGCCTGATGTAAGTTTAATTTGAAGAACATCAGTTGATTTAATTTCTCTTTTGTTCAACTTATAATCCGAAGCATGCTTTTCTGCATTAACACCATCTTCAACATTTTCAAGAATATAATTCCCGGGCTCAAGGAATGAAAGAGGAATTTCCATCTCTCGTTTATCCCAGTTCGTCATTGCTCCAATGTACCATTTATTATCTTTCTTACGTGCAATTGCAACATACTCACCAACTTTGGAATCGAGTCCGATTGTTTTATCCCAAGTTGTAGGAAACTGTGCAACAAACTTTGTGTATTCAGGTTCCTTCAAATAATTGGAAGGATTATCCGCAAACATCTGAAGCGGACTTTCATAAACAACATACATTGCAGCCTGATGGCAGCGTGTTCCCTGGCTCATTGGTTCTGTAAATACAATCCTGAAATTATCTTTGTTTGCATTAATCATTGCACCGGGAGTAAAATCCATTGGGCCGGCAACCATTCTTGTAAAAGGAAGTGTGACATCATGCTTTGGCGTAATATCATTACTCCACTTACTGTTCTCCAAACCTTTTACTCCTTCGTGAGAAAGCACGTTAGGATATTTCTTAGTCAATCCTGATGGTTTGTATGCGCCATGAAAATCAACTAATAAGTTTCGTTTAGCTGCTTCCATTGCAGTACGTTCGTAATAATTAACCATATACTGATCACCGCGCTGCATAAAATCTACTTTAATTCCTTTTGCTCCCCATTTAGTAAACTGATCAAGAATAGCTGACATATTTTTATCCAAGGCATTCCATAAAACCCAAAGGATGACGCCGACATTCTTCTGTTTGCCGTAATCGATAATTTCTTTTAAATCTATATCAGAAATTGTATGCATAAGATCGTGTGAAGTTAAAGACCAGCCTTCATCAAGAATAATATAATCCAGGCCGTATTTGGAAGCGAAATCAATATAATACTTATAAGTTTTTGTGTTAATGCCTGAAGAGAAATCAACATCGTAAATATTCCAGTTGTTCCACCAATCCCATGCAACTTTACCGGGTTTTATCCACGCAGTGTTTTTAATTACGGTTGGTGAAGAAAGTTTGTACACCATTTCATTTTCAAGAAGGTCTTTATCTTTCTCTGCGATAAGTATTGTTCTCCATGGAAAAGTTCTTGACCCGTTTGTCTTTGCTAAATAATCAGCATTTTTAACAATCTTTTCATTGCGGTCGTTGACATATTTAGTTTCCAGTATTGCTTTAGGAAAAACCCCATTTACTGCATTACTTAGCGTACCTGCAAGAAACATATTAGGATAATCAAACAGGTCAGCTTCTGTAATTAAAAGCTTAATACCTTTTTCAGTCTCGAATAAAGCAGGCAAAGAACAATATTGTTCAGGTGAAATGCCTGCGATTAAAGTATCCTTATAATTTCTTTCGTAGTGAGAAATAAAATCTTTAGCTTCTTCTTCAGGAAAGAAGGTTCTGTAATTTCCGGCAAAATTAAATTCTGCTGTTTCCGCTGTAACGGCAATTTCTTTTTCATCAAGATTTGTTTCGAACCTGTATGCAGCGCCGTCATCATAAGCTCTGAAAGTAATGCTGTAATTCCCGGTGAAATTTATTTTCAATTCGTTGAAGTGATTCCTGATAAATTTATTTTTAACAGGAACAGGCGATTCAATTGTTTCATCAACGGAATTTTTCTTTATTTCTTTTACATATGGTTTTACTCCAAGCTCATTACCATTTGAAAGCATAAGCGAAATTTTGCATGGTTTAAGCAGCTCTGTTTCATTTAATGCAATACTCCAGGTTACTATATCTGTAACGGAAATAGTAATGCCTGTTTTATTTCCGGGTGAATTTAGTTTATACTCTTCACCATTAACCGTATTAAATGTAACAAGTAAAATGCTGAACAGACAAAAGCTGAAAAGAGCAGAGCAAATTGCCTTCATAACTAACTCCCTTTGAATAAAAAGAATAAAGTAACCTGCGTAAATTACATTTTTTAGTTGAATGAAAAAATAAGTATCAGATTAGGCATTGGTAATTAATAACTTTTTATGGAGATTTGTTCTCGTAAAACAGAGATATATATGGTGGGTTATTAAGCTATGTTTTATTCAAGGTTTATTGTATTAACTTTCATTGTCTTCTTTTTTAGTTGTAATACTATAGCGCAAATAGCGAATAGTTGGAGGACTATTAGTAGTGCGATTGAAGATGATTTTCTCAGCATCAATTTTAGTGATTCGTTGAACGGCTGGGTACTTGGTACAAAAGTAATATTGCATAGTACTGATGGAGGAGAGACCTGGATAAAACAAAGATCTATTGATTCTGCAAGCTACAGAAAAGTATTTTTCTTAAATCATAAAATAGGTTTTGCTTATCAAGGTAAAGGTTTGATGCAAACCAGTGATGGAGGGATTAACTGGAATGTGCAAAATGAAGAATTGCAGAATTGTTATATCGGGGGAATGAGTTTCATAAATGATAATACCGGTTGGTTAATCAGTAATAGCCTGTACGGGGATAGTTTTAATGAAATAGTTATGAAAACAAATAATGCCGGGCAAAGTTGGGATACGCTTTTTTCAAGAATTAATATGGTTAAGTTTTATGACATACAATTCCTTGATTCTCTAACCGGGTATATAATTGGAAGCGATGGACATGATAATTTTGCTCCAATATATGTATATAAGTCAAGTAATGGAGGTAAAAGTTGGAATGATATTTCCTGGTTTGGTGGAGCTCATACATTTTATCTATCCTCAAAAAATGAAGATACATTATGGGCGGGAGGATTTGGCTTTGCAAAATCATATGATGGTGGAATTACCTGGAATCCATATTTTATTATTGAATCTGAAGATTCAGTATTCTACGGACAACCAAGATTCTACGATATTCTACAATTTGATAGTAAATGTGGTTATGCAATAATAGTTACCACTAAAGGTCCTAATCAAGCAAAGTTCAGATTATATTATACACAAGATAGCGGCAGTAATTGGGATCAAATTGAAATCCCACCGGACGTTCATCCTACAGCTGTTTGTAGTTTAGGAAAATATTTATTTATAGCAGGATTAGATGGAAAACTTGTTACAAATAAACCAACATCTGTGAGGATTAAAGATAATTTAGCAGAGTACTCATTCATACTGTATCAGAATTTTCCAAATCCGTTTAATCCGACTACGAAAATAAAATATTCAATTCCCGTAGAGGTGTATTGCAATGCACCACTACGTAATGTTTTGTTAAAAGTATATGATGTTCTTGGCAGAGAAGTATCAACTTTGGTTAATGAGGAGAAACCCGCAGGAACATACGAGATTGACTTCAACGGAAATAATTTGCCAAGCGGTATATACTTTTATCAACTTAATGCAGGTGAATTTGTGGAAACAAAAAAAATGATTCTGTTGAAGTAACCCTGTAATTGCAATAAATTTGACTAAAACTTCCATTTTTACAAATTCTTTTCTAAGCAAAAAATTCCGTATCTTTATGGTGCAAATTTTATGAATAATCTTTTCCGGGCTCCGCACAAAGAATTATTTCTTCTATGACCAATGTGAATTAGACTTTATTCCATCTTGAGTTAAGAATACTAAGATTTCAATTATGACCTGGAATTTATTTGTTATTTTGCTAAATAAATTATTGATATGAATTGTTTTTAAAGTTTATAATTATAACTCATCAACATCGGAGACTGACTAAAAAGTTGAATTGTCATCACGAGCAAAGCGAAGTGATCTCATTTTCAGCAATAAATAAAAAGATTGCTTCGTCGTTTCAC
>CAZIDB010000249.1:0-2365 GCA_964537965.1 uncultured Melioribacter sp.
AAATATATATCGATAGTTGATTCTGATGCTGTAGTACGATTTGTTGAAAGTATAATATTATAAACGGGGACATTCCCAAACAATTAGAAGGAAGGATTGTCTCCGTATTTTTAAATAACCGGGATCAGAAAATAACTTCACTTAAACTTTAAAATTGCACATCTTATAAATACATCCTGTGAATTGTTTTGGAATTATTACTAATGTGAAATGAGCACTGAGTAGCCCGGGAAAATTGGTTGATAAGCCATATAAAAGTATGTATATTAGAAAAGTTAAAAAGAGAAATCCTGTTGATTGAAGCTACAACATTTGAATGGGATAATAATAAAAATACTTTTAACAGGAAGAAGCATAATGTTTCTTTTGAGGAAGCTCAATACGCATTTACCGATAAAAAAAGAATTATAGCTAAAGACTTAGAACATAGTAAGAATGAAGAAAGATATTATTGTTTCGGGAAACTAGGAGATAACATAATTACTGTCCGTTTTACTTACAGAAATAATAAAATCAGAATTATAGGAGCCGGGTACTGGCGTAAAGGAAAACAGATATATGAAAAAGAAAATAAAATATAGTAATGAGAAATTAGGGGAAATAGAAATCATAAAGGATTTTTTGCCTAAACCGGAAGATTTGGTTTTTAAAGAGGATACAATAAAAGTCACTCTTAATTTAAGTAAATCAAGTGTTGAATTTTTTAAGGAAATAGCTCAAAAACACGGCAGTCAATATCAGAAAGTCATAAGAAATCTGCTCGATAAATATTCCTCTTATTACTACCGGTAATTTATAAAAGAAGAACTGGCTTTCGCAGCTATAGCATTTAATCATCCATCATGATTTGAATTATGCATTGATGAAAGGAAATTTATTGTTTGTTATAGTGGTGACTGATTAACGGAAATATTTTTCACTAGCCCTGTATTTATTTTTTTATTTTATTAAGAAGAGTTTTACAAAATCCAGATAAAAAAGTAATATCCTTTCCAACATTATAAGCAGGAAGTTTATTATGGAAAATATACGCAATGAGTTTTGTGGGCGTCTACCCGCATTATATAACCAAAGCAGAGAAAAAAGATCGCACCAAATCTGAGGTTGATGAAATCATCTGCTGGCTTACAGGTTACAGCCAGAAAGAATTAGAAACCCTGATTGAAAAGAGGACGAACTTTGAGACATTCTTTGCAAAAGCTCCTCAGCTTAACCCTTCACGTAAATTAATTACAGGTGTGGTTTGCAGTATCAGAGTGGAAGATATCAAAGAGCCGCTTATGCAGGAGATCCGTTACCTTGATAAACTTATTGATGAGCTTGCAAAAGGAAAAGCGATGGAGAAGATTCTGAGGAAATGACGGCATAAGTAATTAACCGGTTTGCCGGAAAACTGCAGCAGATGTTTTTGTTAAGGGCGATATCAACAAAATTTATCCGCTGTTGTTTTAAATCATAAATGATTATCTTTGTCCCAGCATTGTTGATAAAAGTTTGTCACGATGATTAAAATCTTTCCCCGATGTTTACAATCCGATACAGTTAATTTGTTTCCTATTGTTTGGTTTTTGCTTTTGTTTAACTGAACATGAAATGAATTATCTTCTTTAATTTATTCAAAAGGAGTTTCATGCTTTTGAAACTCTCGGATATCTTCCTCACTTCCAGATCTTGTATTAAAGACCTAACGGATTTTCTAAATCTTTTGTAAAGTAATTTATCCGGTTGCGTTCTAAAATAGTTCTTTTTCTATCTGGTATTTCAGTAACTGTTGTTTTAATCTTATTAGTTAAACTACAATAGTTTGAATGTGTTAGTAAAATGAATGTTCTTAAAAAATCTTTCACAAACTTAAAGAGGTAGTAAAATGCGTTACATAAAATATTTCTTTACTATAATAATTTTTATCATCGGTTTTACAACAAACATTAAATCTCAGCAAGATGATATTGCAACAGTGAAAAGTAAAATAGCAACTATGCTGGATAATATGTACTCGGCTTTGGTATCCAGGGATATTGAAACCGTTAAAGAGTTTTTAGCTGAAGATGGACTTTTTTGTGGGACGGACCCCGAAGAATTCTGGACCACAAAGGATATTCTTAAAATATATTCAGAGATGTTTAGGGCTGAAGGTTTTGAAATTAATTTTAAGATTGATAAACGCGAAATCCGGGTAAGTCCTGATGGCAATTCGGTAATTGTAGTAGAGCAGCTTATAGCATATTGGATCAGCAAGAAAATTCCTGCCCGTACTATCAGTCATATTATCAAAACAGGTGAAACCTGGAAGTGTGATTTTCAAAGTTACAGCATGATACCTAAAAATGAAGACATTGATAAATTGAATAAAGCACTTGAGTAA
>CAZIDB010000249.1:2465-6616 GCA_964537965.1 uncultured Melioribacter sp.
TTGAAATGAAAACACGTATTATTATTTGGTTTAAATACAGTTTAATGACTGCGCTCGGAATCTTTATATCAGCCTGCGGATCCGGGAAGGATACTGAAAAAATCAATCCTAACGGTATTTATACTTTAATAACACTGGATGGGAATTCCATTCCTGCAACAGTATCAGAAGGAGGGCATACAATTCAGGTGCTTTCCGGTTCGTTTACTTTTGATGGCAAGGGAAACTGCATAAGCAAAATGACCTTTGTTCCACAAGGTGGTAACCAACAGACAATGGAAGTGAACGCTACTTATACAATATCAGACTCGACATTAACTATGAAGTGGCAAAATGCAGGCGTTACAACGGGAACATTAAACGGTGATATCTTCACTATGATGAACGAAGGAACAAAACTGGTTTTTAAAAAGTGAGGTATAAGGAATTAATTGATGAAGATATTAAACTACCAGCATATCAATAAACTATTTTAACAGCCTGATAAGTTTGGTAAAACAGTAAGCAACTAAAGATAAATTGAACTTAAATTCTTAAGCGTGCAATGGTTAAAGTACGGATAACAATTTTGTTCAATATATAAAAGGAATTAATTATGAATGATGAAAATGAAACATCACCTCAAAAAGTAGGGATGAAGTCAAATATTATTGTATTTATTTCGGGTGCATTATTTTTTGCTATTTCCCTCATATGGGGAATTAGCGATAATTTTCCATCAATTCTTCTATTGTTAATTGGGTTATGTTTTATGTTATATTCAGTACTAAGGAATTTCGGCAGTAAAAAAACATTAAAACCCGGTCTTCAATTACTTTACTGGTCCCCAAGAGTTATATGCATTATCTTTTCGGCATTTGCAATGCTTTTTTCTTTTGATGTCTTTGAAGAAGATAAAGGATTTTGGGAAACATCAATTGCCTTTTTAATGCATAATATCCCTGTATTTGTTTGATCATTATACTAATAGTGTCATGGCGATGGGAATGGTTTGGAGGAATTATTTTCTTTCTGTTGGGCTTTGTGTATATAGTAATGCAATGGGGGAGATTTCCATTCGGAACTTATGCAATAATATCAGGACCACTTTTTTTGACCGGAATTTTATTCCTTTTGAACTGGAAATATAGAAAAATATTAAAAGCAGATTCGCAACACCGATAGATGTAAATTTTTAAAGAAGAATGAAGAAAATAATTTTGATTTCAATACAGACAAAGAAAAAGTGATTTTGACTAATTCGTATCCTGAAAACAGCGAACCATTAATTCGGGAGATTCTTGAAATAGCTACCGAAAAAAAACGATTGCTGTTCAGTCAAGTAAATGTCAAATCCTCTTTTCAATAAGGCAAACTAAGGTAATATTCACCAAGCTCGGAAAGTTTGCCGATCTCTGCTGTAAGCAGATATGAATAATGTGTGTCCGGGAATGTACCTCTGCCAATAAACCATGCGTACCTGAAAACATCATCCCGTAATTCACAGATCTCCACCATCTCTTTCATCTGAGCTTTTTGTTTTGCATATGAATTTATTTGTGAATTCCAGTTAGCCATTTCGGTAATCCAGATTTTCTTTTCATATTTCTTCAGCCTGTCTAATTGAGAGCTTAACCCGTAATCATACCAGTGAAATGCAAGGTAATCTATCTTAGGTGGATTACCATTGTTGGCATTTTTATATGCATTGTAAAAAGCATCAAGCCATTTAACGGGATCAGAATAATCCGTCATTGTCCCCCATGTTATAGCCGGACCAACTAAATAAATTGTTCTTCCTTTTGCTTCAAGATCAGTAATAACCTGTTCATACATTTTCCAATCTGCTGCTGCCTGTTGCGGGGTTCTGTTTGCCTGGTTTGTAAGATTTGGTTCATTCATTACCAACAGATATTTTATTTCAGGATGAGCTAAAATGAACTGCTCTGCTTTAGAAATATCAGAAGCGCTTGTATTGCCTCCCCAAAGCATTGGAATAAACTCCATTTGGTAATTTTTGTTATAATCCGTTGGAGCTTCTGTTGTTGTGCCCCAGTTGTACCACCAGCTTACACCTTTGTATAAAGCTTCAAAATCTTTTTGATAAACAAGATTGAACGCCAATCCTCTTTTAGTACTCTTCTTTATTTGTGTTGATGTGGTATCTATATTACTTACGGGAGAAGAATCTTTTTTACATCCTGCTGAAAAATATATTAAGAATAGAATGATTACTGCCGAACTCAATTTAAATCTCATTTACCGGGTTCCCTTTGGAAATTTATTAGCTCACAGCAAAAATTAACTAACCATGCTTAAAGAACAAAACATTTCATTCAACAACAATTGGCAGTATTCTATTCCGAATTTCTCTGTTTCCTTTCTTCATCAAAACATTTAAGTTTCATCTGAAAATGATTGGATAACTTGATTAAACTGAATTTTATATTAATAGTATTCCTTGCTCTTCAGACAACATTATTCTCCCAGGTAATTCAAAATATTACTGTTGAGGGAGAAAGAGAGTTTTCGGAATCGGATTATAAATCCTGGAGTAAAACTTCTACTGGTACTAATGTATTGCCATTCTTAACTGATTCTGTCGGAAAAAGGATATCATCAGAACTTTCAAAGTATGGATATTATAATTCAAAAATCTCTGCAAGTCTTATTGCTTCTTCTGATTCCGGTAAAGTGAATTTATCTATCTTCATAAATGAAAATCAACCGACAATAATAAAATCAATTAATGTTGTTGGAAATTCGCAAAGTGATTCTATCCTTGTGTTTGAAAATTTCAAACGTCTTAATGAGAGAACATTTATAAAGGATGATGTTGAAGAAAGTATAAATAATCTTTTAGATTACTATGAGAACAACGGTCATCCATTTGTTAAAATAAAAATCAATTCTGTTTTCTTTAGTTACGATTCGACTTTGGAAACACACTTTGCAGATATTTATATGGAAATTGACACAGGCCGAATTGCTAAAATTGACCAGGTGGAAATTCTTGGTAATACTAAAACAAAAGATTTTGTTGTAACAAGAGATTCAAGACTTGAAAAAGGCGAGCTGTATTCGCAACAGAGAATAGATGAAATTCCTTCAAAGCTGAATAAACTGAAATTTTTTGACCCGGTTGAAGTCCCGTCTTTTTATTTTAACTCAAGAGATGAAGGAGTTCTTTTGATTAATGTAAAGGAAAGAGAGACTAATAATTTTGACGGCATAATAGGTTATGTTCCCGGTGGTAAAACAAATGATAAAGGTTATGTAACCGGAATGGTAAACATAAGTCTTAGAAATATGTTTGGTACCGGAAGAGCATCTGCCTTCAAATGGCAAAGGATTGACCGCTACTCTCAGGAACTTGAATTGAAATATCTTGAGCCCTGGTTGTTTGGCTTTCCTTTTAACATTAACGTTTCGTTTAACCAGCTTAAGCAGGATACTTCTTATGTACAAAGGAAGTTCGAAGGCTGGCTTGAATTTCTTGCAACGGAAAATATTTCTGCAGCAGTTACATTTGCCACAGAAGCTGTTATTCCCACCGTCTCTGATTATTCAATTTTTACCGTTTATAATTCTTCCTTAATCTCAACCGGCTTTAATATTAAGATTGATACCCGCGATGATGTTTATTACCCGACGGAAGGGATCTATTTCTTAAACACATATACTTTTACAAGAAAAAACATTAATGGACCTGCAGAGTATATTACCGGAAACACGCAACTAAAAACCAATCTTCAAAGATTCGCGATCGACTTCCTTACTTATTTTAATGTCGTTAGCAACCAGGTTGTTTCAGTTGGGTTGCATGGAAAGGAATTGAGGAGTTCACTCATTGAAATTAGTGATCTGTATAAATTTGGCGGCACTAACACTCTGCGGGGTTTCAGAGAAAACCAGTTCCTGGCAAACCGTTTGTTGTGGTCAAATCTGGAATACAGATTTTTACTTGGCAAAAGAACATACACGTTCCTGTTTTTTGATTCGGGTTATTATTTGCGGAATGCAGATGAAGCTAATAGTATATTTAGAACCTCGGAGGTAAAACTAAGTTACGGCGGAGGTATAAGCCTGGAAACAGGACTTGGCATTCTCTCAGTAAGTTATGCTCTTGCAAAAGGTGATACCTTCAACGAAGGTAAAATTCACTTTGGAAT